>VFKF01000461.1 GCA_009885705.1 Nitrospira sp.
GCCGCCTCATGCCGCCACTGAGTTCGTTCGGAAATTTCGCGGCGCTGTCCGCCGGCAACCCGACCGACGCAATCTTCAGGGCGACAATGTCATGGACGATCTCACGGCTCAGCTTCGTATGTTCTTTTAATGGCACGGCGACATTCTCCGCCAAGGTGAGAGAACTGAACAAGCCGCCCTGCTGAAACATCACGCCGAACCGGCGATGAATTTCTTGCGGGTGCCCATCGCGCAACAACCGGCTGTCCATGCCAAAGAGCGTCGTCGACCCGGAGGTAGGTTCTAGCAACCCGACAATCTCACGCATCAGCGTGGACTTCCCGCAGCCATTCCCCCCGGCAATGGCAAAGACCTCGCCCCGCTGAATCGTCAAACTCACATCCCGGTGCACAACCGCCGTCCCGAAACAGGTCGAGACATGGCTCACCTCGATGATCGGCACATTCTTCTCGCTCGCCACGATAGCCATTACAGGCGAATCCCCTGCACATTCCAAGGGATGTTCAAAATGGATTTCCAGCAAGGCCGCAGCGAGCGAAGAGGCGAGGCGTACCCTTGTGGTACGTTGAGCCCCTGAGCGATGCGACCTGCCTGCGCGAAGCGCTTCGGCGAAGGCAGGGAACGAAGCTGGAAGCCATTTTCAACATCCCGTCACAAATCCCACCAATTCAGTAAGATGCTGCACAACGCATCGAACACAATGACCAAGAAGATACTCTGCACGACACTGGTGGTCGTGTGCCGCCCCACATCATCCACGCCCCCGCGAATCTGAAATCCCTGATAACAGCCCACCAGCGCAATGATCATCGCGAAGAAAGGCGCCTTCACGATTCCAATGAGAAAATGGCGCACCGCCACGGCCTCTTCAAAGCGTGAGACGAACTCGGTAAAACTGACATTGAGCAAATTCGACGCGATCAACATGCCACCGAACACGCCCAACCCGTCCGCATAGACCGTGAGCAATGGCAACGCAATCATCAGCGCGAAGACCCTGGGCAATACCAGCAACTGCATCGGCGAGAGGCCTAACGTTTGGACTGCGTCCAGCTCCTCCGTCACCTTCATCGTGCCGATCTGCGCCGCATAGGCCGAACCGGAACGGCCGGCGATCAAAATAGCGACGATCAGCGGAGAGATCTCGCGCAACAACGAAATCCCGACCAAGTCCACCACGAAAATATTGGTGCCGAACTTTCGTAACTGCTCCGCCCCCTGATAGGAGATCACCACTCCGATCAGGAAGGCGAGTAAGCCCGTGATGGGCAGGGCATTGAATCCATCCAGTTCGAGACTTCTGAACAGCGCCTGCCAACGAATGAGCGACGGCCTCTTCA
>VFKF01000443.1 GCA_009885705.1 Nitrospira sp.
CAACTCATTCATCCTGCTGCTGACCGCCCTCGGCATCACCCTCGTAGGACTCAAACGGGTGCTGGAGCCGGTCCCGGTCGATGGCGGATGGATCATGGGTATCGCGGCGGTAAGTTTTATCGCCAACTTGAGTATCGCCTTACTGTTGCAGCGCGGCGCGGAAGACGACCTGAACATTCGCAGTGCGTTCTGGCATATGCTGGGAGATGCCTGGGTTTCGCTCGGGGTGATCCTCAGCGGCGGAGCAATTCTATTGACCGGCTGGACTGTACTCGATCCACTCATCAGCCTCCTCGTGGTCGGCGCCATTCTTCATGGAGCCTGGCCGCTATTCAAAGAATCCCTCGATGTACTCCTGGAATCCACCCCGCCGAGGATCAGCGCTTCCCACGTCGCAGCGGCGATCGAATCCCTCCCCGGGGTGAAGACCGTTCACGACCTGCATATCTGGGCCGTAGAGCCCCGCCTCATCATGCTCACCTGCCATGTGTTAACCGACGGCGACGATTCCACCCTGACGAACGCGCTCCTGCGATCGATCCACGACCGGATTACCTCCGATTTCGGCATCAAACACATGACGATTCAATTGGAAACGCATTGCTGCGATCCCGACGACGTCCATTGCGACCTGACCAAACTCGCCGCGCAGCATCCTGAGCTCGAAACCCTCACCCACCATCATTGAGTTGTTCAGAATCCCTTGTGGCCGGTAGAATGCAAGCCACGAGTCCCTTCGAGCCTTTCGATAACCAGGAATGAATATGTCCATCCCCTTCTATATCCTCTGCGGCTCACTCGGCGCAGGAAAAACCACGCTCTTGATGCGGCTCCTTGAGCATTGGAAGAGCCAGGGCAAACGAGCAGGCGTCTTGATGAACGAAGCCGGCGAAGTAAGCATCGATGGCCCGCGCGTAGGCACCATTGCCGAACAAGTCATGAACCTTGCCGGCGGCTGTGTCTGCTGCGATACGAAGGAAGACTTGTCCTGGGGAATCGCCCAACTGGTGCAGGACTACGAGTCGGATGTGATCATCCTCGAATGTTCCGGCATGGCCGATCCTGCCGAAGTCATCGATGGCGTCACCGACCTCTACACTGCGAGGCTCGCACATTTAGAAAAAGTCATCGCCCTCCTGCATCCCATCCCCACCGACCGGGAAAGCATGGGAGGCTTCGTCACCACCCAGGCGATCCGCTGCGCAGACGAACTGATCCTCAACAAAAAAGATCTCTATGTCGCCGGCCATTGGGAGCGCTTCAAGGAAGCAGCGGTCGCACAAAACCCCTACGCACGGGTCTGGGAAACCAGCCATGCCCGAGTCGATCCCTCAGCGCTGCTCGAACCGATCACGCGTATATCCCAGGCGCCCACAGTCAATGTGGAATTTGGCGTACCGCGATCAGCCACGACGAACAAGCGGGCCTCGTATCATCCCATCGCCACGACGGTTCGACTGCCAGGCCCGTTGAATCTTGTACGATTCCTGACCTGGATGAAAACGCTGCCTCCGGAGCTTGAACGGGCAAAAGGCTTCTTCCGATTTGCCAAAGGACCGGAGCTGCAAGAATTTCAATATGCTCCGCCAGGCAACGCCACCATTGCGCCAATCACCCTACTCGACGAACCGAACCACGCGATCGTACTGATTGGACGAGGGTACGATCAGGAACGTTGCCAGGCAGAACTCTTACGCTGTTTGGAAGACTAGAAGAGCGCGGGAGATTAGACGGCAGATTTTTCCCGTGAAGAACGAAGAGGGGAATAGAGAAGAAGCAGCCAGGCAGCACCGGCACCCAATAATCCACCGATCACCCAGCCTCCCACCACGTCCGTGACATAGTGCGCCCCGATATAGACTCGCGAGAGACCGACCAAGCCAACCAACGGCCAACTCACCCAGCCTGAACGAGGATAGATCACGTGGAGAAATGCCGCCGCCGTCGCGGTATTGATCGCGTGGTTGGAGGGGAAGCTGAAGACTTTTCCGCATGCAGCCTCCACATGCTGAATATCCAGCAGCGACATACAGGGGCGAGGCCGCGCGACCAGATGCTTCAGGCGGGCACCAAGAAAGTCGGCGATCCCAATCGTCGCAGCCAGGACCGGCGCACCCCAAAGTACCTCGCGCCAGGACAGCCACAACCAATAACAGACCAATAGGATGCAGGGAACCCACAAGAGACTTGAGTTGGAAAGAGAGAGTGCGAGTTGGTCGACCCAAGCCGACTGACCGGCGAGGCCATTGATGACGCGAAAGAAAGATTCGTCCCAGCTCATAGGGTACCGGCGGCCAGAGGTACGAGGCGAGAGGCGAGAGGGATTGCCTGCTTCACCTGATTATCTCTCGCCACATGCCTCATGCCCCTAGCCTTCCAGCACTTATCTCGTTCGAAAATGAATGCGCACGGTCAGCTCCCCATCGATCGGCTCATCACCTTTCATCTGGGGATCGAAAGTCCACTTCTTCAGCGCAGCCATCCCGGCGATGGTCAGTTCCCGATGTTTGGCCGGCTCCAACACGACGACTGTCACCGTCGCATCTTTGGAAACCAACATGCGGGCTTTCATCCAATCATCGAGTTCTTTGCCGTCCAGGGCTGGCGGGATGGCCGGCCAGGGTGTGGCTTTGGGAACCGGTCCAAGCTGTTGGTCCTTATTAAGCGGCAGACCATGAACATGGACCTCGGGCAGCTCCAGCACATCTTCATGATGGTCGTCCGCATGCGTCGCCTCGTCACCAGCCACGGCAAACGCAACGACCGGCGAAAGGCACAGAACACCCACGACGAACATCGGCATAAAACGATACAGTCTCATCATAGAAAGTCTCTCGTTTACTCCTCGCTAACAAAGACCTTATACCACCAGATGCCCAACAAGGTCATCCAGCAAGGCCGCAGGGAGCCCGGCGACTGAGGCGTACCCTTGCGGTACGTCGCAGGGAGACGGGCGACTGAGAACGACGCTGGTGACCTTGTTCGGCGTCTGGCTAAAAGAACCATTGGCCGCGAAAGAAAAACGACCTCGGCATCCCCGCGTGAGACACCCCCAAGCCGATGTTCCCCTCTCCCTGATTGATGAAATACTTTTGATCCAACAGATTCACCACATCGAATCCGACCAGGAACTTCTGTCCGTCCCAGGGAAGCGGAATCACATGCGTGAGAGACATGTTATAGGTCGTGTACGAAGGGCTATGGGTGGAATTGGTCTTGCCTCCCTCTTCCGCCGTGCGCAAACCCGACGAAAACAACATCTGGCCTGTGAGCGTCGTCCGCTCCAAAAAGCGATAGGCGACCACGGCCGAACTCGTCAGGGTTTGTTGGTGATCGCAATTCACCCCGCCTTTCGAGTTGATGTCGGTAATTTCGGCCGCTTCGAGCAGGAAATGTCCTGATTGCAGTCCATACCCTTTACATTGCCCCCAGGCCACGTTGCCGCGTGCCGTTAGGTTGTCCATCAGTTGAAGCTTCAAGGCTCCATCGATGCCTCTGGTCCAGCCCCGTTCGAAGGCAAAGTAATTCAATAAAGGCGTGGTGCCGAACTGGCCCGCATCCGCCAGGAAATTGGCAAGTTTGTAGTACCCGGTCAATTCCAACGTCGCCCAACGCGAGAGGCCGTGATAACTTCCGACCTCGAAATAATGGGCCCGTTCTGCTCGAACCGTATTGTTCGTCGTATCTTCCGGCGCCGCCTTCGTACCGGCCGTATTGAGCTTCGCAAAGGAAATAGCTTCGAGGTTCGGCGGCGTGAACTGCCGTCCGTAGAAGGCATGGAACACGTTAGCCCGATCGGCCTTATAGGTCACTCCAACCCGCGGACTGACCTGCCCTTCGTTTCGAAGATACTGTACGGCATCTCCTCGTACGCCGAGGTTGAACGTCCAGCGCTCGTTCGGGCTCCACTGATCTTGAATCCAGAATTCCTGGCGCCAGCCGATCAGCCGATTGTCCGCGTTGAGACTCAGGACATCTCCCGTCGGATTGCCCGCCCCGTCATCTGCAAAAGTAAACAATCTCGTCTTATTCACGGCCTGTGTCCGATCGACCTGGAATCCGGCTTTGACCACATGCTCCTTGCTCGGGATGTAGGTGTGATCGAAACGAACGCCGCTCGAATAGGCGCTCCGGTCCTGATTGGCAGCCGAGAACGGCTCAGCAGGATCGGCGGTGTAGGCAAGTAGATTAAATGGATCCGTCCGAAAGGTGGCCCTGGTATGACGAACATAACCGGAGAGGCTGAAGAAATTGCTGCTATTCACATCGTGCCGCCAGACCATGTGTCCGTATTGGTTATTCTCCTTTTGGTTCTCGTCGATGGCCTGGGATGCCACAGGTGTGAATCCCGGCCGGCTCGCTTGGAGGAGCGGCACGATCGTCCCACTGGGATCGAGCTCTCCGTTCGGGGATGTGGGAATTTGATACTTGGCCACCGAATTCAAAAACACCCAGGAGAAGTTGTTCGAGTTATTGTGCTGATAGTCGCCGCGGATGAACGTCTGATTCCGCTCGCTTTGTCCGTGAAAAATCGAATGGCCCAGCGTCGGCGGTTCGATCCCGCGATTCGTCGAGGTATAGCTATTCATCACATAGAACCGGAACTTCTCGCCGATCGTGCCTCCATATTCGAACGAAGGATTGACCGTATTGTTCGACCCGCCGAACATTTGCGCGGACCCGAACCCGGGCTTGGTGCCGCTTTTGGTCGTGATATCCATCACCGCAGCGGTCCTGTTGCCATACTGCGCCTCCATGCCACCGAGAATGATATCCGCCCGTTCCCAAGCCCTCGGCGAGATCACATCGGAGAAGGTGGTGGACACGGTATCAGGAATCGGCACGCCGTCGATGCGAAGCTGCAAGTTCGCATGCTCCTGCCTGATATGCACCTGCTTGAGCGCGCCATAGACGGCGCTCGGGATCGTCACCAGCACATCGTGCAACTCGACATTGTTGCCGCGCGGCAACTCCTCGATGTCTTTTCGGCTGATCGAATAGGTCTCGCTCGACGCCTTATATTGAATCGGCGCCAGAGGCGACCGCACTTCAAGTGCGATCTCCTTCGTCTTGGAGAGGGTGAGGGTGATGGGGTTGGGAACCTCGGTCCCGACCTTCAGGACGACATATTCGCTGCGATAGGTATCTTGTACGGCACTGAGAGAATAGGTCCCATCGGCAGGAACGGGAAGGCTGAACTCACCGGCATCGTTCGAAACGCCAGTCGCCACCAACGATCCTTCTTGATTCTTCACCTCGACGAGCACCTGCCCCACTCGCCGAAGATCCTGATTCTGGACCGATCCGGTGATGACAATGGGCTCAGCCGCTGCGACATGCCCCTGATGAAACCACGTGAAACAGGCACAGAAACAGACCGCACGAATAATGAAATGCCAACCGATTGGTCGCATGAAGTCCTCCAGCAATCACATAAAAATAAGACACCCCACCCCCGAACGGGTGATCGACGACAGCCGTCGAAGGATGGTGCACAGTGAATCGACGTGATTAGCTGCAGGGAGGAGCGCGAGAAGGATCGGGAGTGGAGAGTTCGAAAGAAAGAAGAACGGAGTCAGCCGGAAACTCGAATACATTAACGAGTTCACAAGCCGTAAGGAGCGGGGCGCCGACATCGAGAGAGCCGGCCGTATGATGCTGCACCCACTGACAGAGGTCGGTATCGGAATGCTCGTGCCCATCGTGATCGGCCGCCGCCAACTCATGATGAACGTCCTGCGCCACGGCGAACGGAGCAATGGCCAGCAAGAGCAGGACAAGGCCGATCGCCACAGTACCCCGTAGGATACCGGGCAAACGTAGTATGGACGTAGGAAGAATCATTGGGGCGAGCTAAGTATCATAGGCATTCGCGGCTTGTCAAACGACTGACGTCAGGCACTTTTCTAGGTGCGACCGCGTCAAATGCCTCATCCTGTGGATATTTCGTTGAATATTCGCTATATTTATCCTTTCAAACACTCATACTACTACCCCGTGGACTCCGGGCCATAGAGATGCCTCCCAGGTGAAAAGGCGGAACCATGCAGAGACCTCTCGATAACCAACATATCATTGAAATCAAACCGCTGCCTTCCCCGCGCGAGATCAAGGCCAAGCTCCCGATTACCGACCAAGCGGCTGCCCTCGTGGTGGAAACCAGAAAGGCCATCCGGAATATCCTCCATGGGCAAGACCGCGAACGCCTACTCGTCATTGTCGGTCCCTGCTCGATCCATGACCCGGAAGCCGCCTACGAATATGCCGCCAAGCTGAAACCTGTCGCCAACGCCCTGCGCGACCGGCTGCTGATCGTCATGCGCACCTACTTCGAGAAACCTCGAACGACGGTCGGCTGGAAAGGCCTCATCAACGACCCTCACCTGGACGGCACCTGCGATATCGCAACCGGGATGGAGCTCGCCAGAACGATTTTACTGAAGATCAATCAATCCGGCATGCCCTGCGCGACCGAATTGCTCGACCCCATCAGCCCCCAGTACGTCGCGGATCTGATCAGCTGGACCGCCATCGGGGCCCGCACCACAGAAAGCCAAACCCATCGGGAAATCGCCAGCGGTGTGTCGATGCCGGTCGGGTTTAAAAATGGAACCGAGGGCAGCTTGCAAGTCGCGGTGAACGCCATGACATCAGCGCGCGCCCCGCACCATTTCCTCGGAATCAATGCCGAGGGACAAACATCGATCATCAAGACGGCGGGCAACCCAGACCGGCACATCGTCCTCCGCGGCGGTGGCGGAAAAACCAATTACGACGCCGAACATGTGGCCAAAGCCGAAGCGGCTGTGGCAGGGGAAGGCATCGCCCGCCCCGTCATGATCGACTGCTCGCACGACAACTCCAGCAAAGACCATAAGCGCCAGGGCCTCGTCGCCCGGGATGCGCTCAAGCAATTCCGTGAAGGCCGCCAATCCATTATGGGCTTGATGATCGAAAGCAATCTGAATCCAGGCAAACAGACCTGGAAGCAGGGCGTGACGCTCGCACACGGCGTCTCCATCACCGACGCCTGCCTCGGCTGGGACGAGACCGAGTCCCTGCTGAACGAACTGGCTGACATGATCGTGACCAAATCCGCGTAACGCGACTTCCAACCTCAGCCTAATCCCCCACTAGCAGGTTGCGAACACACTCGGTGCGCACGAAATATGCGAGAGTATTTCGTATAGTATTGATGCCACAATAACCACAGGATCCTCAAAATGGCTGTCCAGCAAGGCCGCAGACGAATCGAAACCGGAGGCGTACCCTCAGGGGTACGTTGAGGATTTCGATGAGCCGAGAACGAAGCTGGCGGCCTGTTTCAGCGTCCGGTTAAGACCAGTACTG
>VFKF01000520.1 GCA_009885705.1 Nitrospira sp.
ACCCTTGCCCTCCAACACTTTGACGGTGTCGAGCACGGCGCGGTGTTCGGTGGACGACGTAATAATGTGGTCGCCCTTCTCCTTGTACATTTCAACCACGCCCTTGATCGCGAGGTTGTCCGATTCGGTAGCGCCGCTCGTGAAGACGATCTCTTTCGGATCGGCCTTGATCAGCTTCGCGATCTGCTTCCGGGCGTTTTCGACGGCTTCTTCCGCTGCCCACCCGAAGGCGTGGTTGCGGCTGGCCGCGTTCCCGAATTTTTCGACGAAGTAGGGGAGCATGGTTTCCAATACGCGTGGATCCATCGGTGTGGTGGAATGGTTGTCTAAGAATATGGGCAGTTTCATCGTTCGACTCCTTGTGCCGTGGGAGACTGAATCGTAATGAGGGGTGTGCCACCCATCATGTCTTGCAGGGTCATGTTATTGAGCAATTGGGCGATGCTATCCTGGACTTTCAGGAGCGGAGTGCGGATATTGCAGTTTCCCCGCTGCATACAGAACTCGCCATCTTTCTCATGCGAACAATCGGTGATACCCAATGGGCCTTCGATACTTTCGAGGATTTGCGCGATTGTAATTTCGTGTGCGCGACGGGCTAGGACGTATCCCCCCTTGGGACCATTGTGACTCTCGATCAATGCGTTCTTAGAAAGAGTCTGGAGCACTTTGGCCAGGAGTTCGAGGGGGATGTTATATTCCTCCGCAATCTCCTTCGTATTCACCACACGCCCAGGCGTGACGTCACCGAACTGGGCCGCAGCGATGTGCTGAAGGGCCATCAGGGCATAATCTGCTTTTTTTGAAATCTTCAACATTGCTATTGCCGATCTTCTAGGTCGGAGACTATAATGATCTCCGATCAATAAGGTCGGATTAATAATAGCACGCAGGTTTCAGGGCTGTCAACAGCGAGGCATCAGGCTGAATTGGGCTGAGAAAGGAACGAACATATGGGCGGGACCAATCCCTACATTGAAAAAGCTGAGTATGAACTGCCTCGGCGAGCCTATACCGTCACATTTATCGCCCCTGATGGCGTGGTGACGAAGGTTGAGGTCGATCCAGCCAAAATTCCCTATGGTCCGACCGGGCTTCCAGGGAGTCTCTTGGACGTGGCGATGGGCTGCGGGGTTGCGTTGGAACATGTCTGCGGGGGGGTCTGTGCATGTTCGACCTGTCACGTCATTGTGAAACAGGGGCTTGAGAGCTGCAGTGCAGGAACGGACGATGAGTTCGATGAGTTGGAGCAAGCGCCGGTTACGACGTTGCAGTCCCGACTCGGCTGCCAATGTGTGCCGAATGGGACGAAGGACATTGTGGTCGAAATCCCGTCCGTGAACAAGAACCTCGTGCGGGAAGGGCACTAATCGTAGGTTTCTGTCTTCACATCCTTCCGGTCATAACCCGCCTCGACAAAAAAAGCTCGCAAGGGCCGCACAAATCCTTTTGTGCCACACAGCAGGGGTGTCACTTTCGCCGTCCCTTCAATCAATGGCCTAAGCATAGAGAGCGTGAGGTCGACGCCTTGCTGTTCCCCACCAGCGGCCACCAGGGGCAGGTAGCGAAAATGAGGATGGGTGACGGCCAACGTGAGCAATTCCTGGTGAAAGAGTAATTCTTCCTCCGCAGGAGCGACGGCAATCAGGAGGATCGCTGCCATTTGTCGTTGTGCATAGAGATGTTTCAACATGCAGCGGATCGGGACGAGTCCCGTATAGCGAGCGATCAGGATCAATTCCCGATCGAGTGAGGCCGGAAGAGAGAAGTTTCCATAGGGGCCCGAGAGTTCCGTGCGATCGCCCGGCTTGAGGTGGTAGAGGTAGTTGGAGCCCATGCCGCCCGGTATGCGGTCGAAGATGAGCGTCAGCTCGCCTGATGGAGTGCCCGGCGCCGCCATCGAGTAGGCTCGATTCAGCGGTGGTTTGGCACCGACTGGCAATTTAAGAGAGACCCATTGACCGGGCTGAAAGGCGATGTGCTGAACCGTAGGGAGGAGTATGAGCTGACGAACGTGGGGCGTAAGATCCGTGATCGAGAGGACCGTCGCCGGTTGTGTGAGTTCCGCCATCACGATCTCCGTATCCCTCTCTTATCAGAAGGCCAGCCAGGATGAAAGGGCTAGACCCTACGATTCTGTACAACACTTTTCCTCACGTGTTATAGATACCGGCCGTTCATCCTGCGACAGAGGTTCATCCCCATGAGTCAGGTCAGAGTCAGATTTGCGCCCAGCCCAACGGGCTTTCTCCACATCGGTGGGGTCCGTACGGCGTTGTTCAATTGGCTGTTTGCCCGCCAGCAGAAGGGTGTGTTCGTCCTTCGCATCGAAGACACGGATCAAGACCGTTCGACCGATGAGTCGATCCAGGCCATTCTTGAGGGGTTGAAGTGGGTGGGGCTCGATTGGGACGAGGGCCCGTTCCGTCAGACCGAGCGCATCGACCTCTATCGCAGTTATGCCATGCAGTTGCTTGAGAAGGGGCAGGCTTATTGGTGCTCCTGCAAAGCGGAAGAACTCGAGGCGCGGCGGAAGGAAGCCGAGGCTAAGGGGCTGTCGCCAAAATATGACAGCCGTTGTCGCGATCGTGGCCTCAGCAATCAGGCCGGCGACGCGGCTCTACGCTTTAAGGCTCCGTTAGAGGGTGAAACGGTGGTCGACGACTTGATCAAGGGCAAGATCGTCTTCGATAACAATGTGCAGGACGATCTAATCATCCTTCGGTCCAATGGCTACCCAACGTATAATTTTTCAGTCGTGGTCGATGATGCGCTGATGAACATTACCCACGTCATACGTGGCGACGATCATCTGACCAACACACCTCGGCAGGTGCCGATTTTCCAAGCCCTCGGATTTCCAGTCCCTCAGTTCGGACATCTGCCGATGATTTTGGGATCGGACAAGGCCCGCCTGTCGAAGCGGCATGGGGCGACCTCGATTATGGCCTATAAGGACATGGGCTATCTGCCGGATGCCATGGTGAACTATCTCGTTCGCTTGGGCTGGTCGCATGGAGACCAGGAACTGTTTACCCGCCAGGAGCTGATCGAGAAGTTTGCCTGGAAGAACGTGCAAACGTCCCCTGCTGTGTTTAATCCCGAGAAACTCATCTGGGTGAACGCCGAATATATTAAGATTAGTCCACCGGACCAGGTCGCTCAGGCCTTGGTGCCTCTCTTGGAGTCAGCGGGACTTGCAGCCGAAGTCAAGGCTGTCCCGGTCGGTTGGCTTGCGCAACTTGTCATCCTCGTAAAGGAACGAGCGAAAACGCTGGTGGAGATGGTCGACTGGGTGAGGCCCTATTTCGGGCAGGCCGTGACGTGTGATGAAGAGGCCGCGAAGAAATTTTTGACCCCTGCCATCGCGCCAGCCCTTGGTAAATTACTGGCTTGTTTCGAGGCCTTTCCTGCTTTTTCGAAGCAGCAATGGGAAGAGGCGTTCAAGCAGCTGGTCGAAGCGGAGGGGATGAAGATGGGGCAGCTGGCTCAGCCGGTTCGTGTGGCCCTGACCGGTCGTACGGCCAGTCCTGGTCTCTTCGAGGTGATGGAAGTGTTGGGGCGAGACCGGACGTTGTTTCGGCTCCGCCAGGGGATCGACCGGGCATCCCGCGCCTGAGGTCATTTCTGCCTCTAAATTAGCCTCGATCTTGACGAAGCCAAGAGCCTTATATTATTGTGAGCGAAGGTTGGGGGATCGTCTAGCGGTAGGACGTCAGTTTCTGGATCTGACTACCTAGGTTCGATTCCTAGTCCCCCAGCCAATAATCTTTCCCGCCCCGCACTTTCAGACTCATGACTCGGTTCCGTACCGCGCTGGGGGATCGTCTAGCGGTAGGACGCCGGCCTTTGGAGCCGGCTACCTAGGTTCGATTCCTAGTCCCCCAGCCATTTTTCTTCGATCGCCTCGACATCTACTTCAGCGATGCCAGATCGATCACGAATCTGTATCTGACATCCCCCTTCAGCACTCGCTCATAAGCTTCATTCACTTGTTGGATCGGAATCAACTCAATATCAGACTCGATGCCGTGCTCGGCGCAAAAGTTGAGCATCTCTTGGGTCTCGCGAATGCCCCCGATCACCGATCCGGCGATACGGCGTCGATGCAGAATCAGGGGAAAGGGCTCTAGCGGCGTCGGTTTATCCGGCGCTCCCACGAGAATCATGGTCCCGTCGGTTTTGAGCAAGTTCACATAGTCGTTGTAGTTGTGCGGGGCCGAGACGGTATCGAGAATGAAGTCAAAGCTGCGCTGTAGTCGAGTAAACGTTTCGGGCTGTGACGTGAGGGCGAAGTCCTTCGCGCCTAACCGTTCCGCATCTTTTCGCTTTCGTTCAGAGGTGCTCAACACGGTGACGTGGGTGCCGAGTGCCGTGGCGATCTTCACCGCCATATGACCTAATCCACCCAATCCCACCACAGCAAGCTGGTGATATTTGCCGACGCCCCAATGGCGAAGCGGGGAGTAGGTCGTAATACCAGCACATAAGAGTGGGGCGGCTCCGGCAGGTGACAGGGTCGCCGGAATCTGCAGCACGTAATTCTCGTTCACGACGATCTGAGTTGAGTAGCCTCCTTGCGTCACTTGGCCATCTTTGTCGAGGCCGCTGTAGGTGAGGAGCATGCCGGCTTCGCAATACTGCTCCGATCCCTCACGACAGGCGGGACAGGTACGGCAGGAATCCACAAAACAGCCGACGCCAGCTGTCTCACCTACATGGAACCGCGTGACCATGCTTCCGATCCGCGAGATCGTGCCGACAATTTCATGGCCCGGCACCATGGGGAATATCGAGCCGCCCCATTCGTCGCGGGCTTGATGGATGTCTGAGTGGCAGATCCCACAATGGGTGATCGCGATGAGTACGTCATGGGGGCCTACGTCTCGTCGTGTAAAAGAGAAGGGTTGCAGGGCAGCCTTGGCGGTCAACGCGGCATAGCCGGTAGTTGGCAACATGATTGGAGCTCCTTGTGTGAGGCCTCGTTCGACTGTGACCATAGCAAGATGCCGTGGGCTTGCCAACATGAAACAGGTGAAGGAGAGCTTCTTTTCAGCCAGCGTCTCGCGGTCAGTGGAGCTATCTTGGTGGGATTGCCGAATGTGTGCTGCGGGAAGAGGAGCGACTTCTCGCGGCACTATGGCCCGGCCACGGTTTTACGGTGCTTCGATGTCGTTGTCTTCTTCCAACGAGTCGGGCAGCGAGCCGTCCATTGTGAGGTCAGGACCTGGTATGCGGTAGCGGTCGGTTGCCCAGGCGCCGAGGTCGGTCAATTGGCATCGTTCAGAGCAAAAGGGACGCCAGGTATTGCCTTCCCACGTGGTGGGTTGGTGGCAGAAGGGGCAGGTCATGTCCGGCATTATATCATGCCGAATCTGAGAATCGACCAGCGGTTAACTTGGCTGGATCTGGGGCGGGGTGGTGATTTGCAGTAATCGGTGCAAGCGGCGCTGATCGATTTCCGAGAGGCCGAGAAATTCGACGCCAAACTCCCCGCCTTCACTCCAACGCACTGCGGCGGATTCGATCGTGATCGGTGAGCCGAGATCGGTGGCTCTGATCAGGATTCGCACGGCTATCCCACGCTGAACCGACGACATGCTGGTGACGGCGCATCCTCTGGCAGACAGATCGAACATCGTGCCTTCGCGGATCTCTGTTTTGTTCGTGCTGGAGAAGAAGACCTGCATGTCAACGGGGACTCGTGGATATTCACGGCACTCAATCATGCGGGACTCCTTCCGGTCTGTGGTTCCTCAGTACGGTTGCCAGAACGAACTCAGGCTAGTGTAGCAAGCCCAGATTTGGGGTAAAGCAAATCATGGAAATGTGATGGCCGATGGTCGGAGAGAGGACTCTCACGAAGGGGGGAAACTTCTTGCTCATTATCGGGAAGGTTGCGCCTTTTCGATTTTGGCCCAGGCATCTTTCAGCGACACCGTGCGATTAAAGATCGGTGCTCCAGCCGTTGAATCTTGGTCGGTACAGAAGTAACCAAGACGCTCGAATTGGTATCGAGTGCCTGGCGTTGTCTGTCGCAAACTAGGTTCGACGAGGCAGTTGGTGATTCGCTCCAATGAAGCGGGATTCAG
>VFKF01000516.1 GCA_009885705.1 Nitrospira sp.
ACTGGTCCGGAAACCCCGGCACATAGTTGGCCTTCTTGGTCAATCCATGCATGATGCCCGCCGTCTTGAGATGCTTGCCGAAGAGGCTGCTCTGAAGGTCGAGCAGAAACTTTTGCGTCTCGCGCAGCTCAACGGCATGCATGCGAAACATGATGTCGGCATGATCCGACAGGCCGCGCGTCAGATAGAGATCGATCGCAATCTTCTCGCGATGCTGTTCGACCACACCCCGCAAGACCGTCAAATGCGCAATGCGCGTCGCTTGGTCTTCTTTGGCCCAGTCCTCATCCAACGTAAAGGCGGCAATGGTGCCGTAGACACCAGGCTCGCTCAGAAGTTTGTCGCGATCGGCGGCCTGGGAGGTCGACGCCATCATGAGCCCAACCAATACCAGCAACGCAAACCGCACGATCCTAGAAGGCTTCATCGCTTCCCCCTCTTCACTTGTTTGCGCGGAACCGGACCAAATACCCGCCGGAAAATCTGGTCGAGATGGCGCAGATAGTACTTCGGATCAAAACAGGATTGAATCTCTTTTGCCGTGAGATGTTTCGAGACGAAGGGGTCCTTGCCGACTAACCCTTGCAAGCCCCCAGCCCCTTTCCACGAGGCCATGGCATTACGCTGGACCGCTTCATACGATTCCTTCCGCTGCGCGCCCTTGTCGATCAGCAACAACAGCAACCGTTGCGAATAGACCAGTCCCCCGGTGAGATCGAGGTTGCGCTGCATGTTCTCGGGATAGACCACCAGGTTCTTGATCACGTCGGTGATGCGCCCCAACATGTAATCGATCAGAATCGTGCTGTCCGGCATGATCACCCGCTCGACGGACGAATGGCTGATATCGCGCTCATGCCAGAGGGCGACGTTCTCCATCGCCGCGAGACTATTGCCCCGCACGACGCGCGCCAAGCCGCAGAGATTCTCCGACGCGATCGGGTTCCGCTTATGCGGCATGGCCGAGGACCCCTTCTGCCCTGCGGAGAAATACTCCTCCGCCTCAAGCACCTCAGTCCGTTGCAGATGACGAATTTCCGTTGCAAACTTTTCGATGCTGGCAGCCAACAGGCCCAAGGCCGAGGCATAGGCCGCATGACGATCGCGCTGCACAATTTGATTGGAGACGGGGTCCGGCGTGAGACCCAGCTTGGCGCAGACATACTCTTCGACTTCAGGCCCTTGATGCGCGAAGGTCCCCATCGCACCGGAGAGCTTGCCCACCGCAATCTCCTGCCTCACGTGGGTCAACCGCTCCCGATGCCGGCGGGCCTCTTCGTACCAAATGGCCAGCTTGAAACCGAACGAGATCGGTTCGCCATGGATGCCGTGCGAACGGCCGACCATGACCGTGTTCTTATACTTCAACGCCTGCTTCTTCAGCACCGCGATCAACTCGTCAAGATCCTCAAGGATGAGATCGAGCGCCTCGGTCATCTGCACGGCCAAGGAGGTATCCACGATATCCGAAGAGGTCAGCCCCATATGGAGAAACCGATGCTCAGGACCGACCGAATCCACCAGCGATTCGAGGAAGGCGATCACATCGTGTTTCGTCACCTTCTCGATTCGTTCGATCCGCTTCACATCGATCATGGCTTTCTTCGCAATACGCGCCGACGTGCCACGCGGGACCTGTCCGGCCC
>VFKF01000165.1 GCA_009885705.1 Nitrospira sp.
GATGGGATTTGTCGGCAACCTGATCGGTGTGGGCGCGTTGTTGTTTCTCCCGTTCATGGGTTATCTGCTGGCCTACGAGCTCTGCGATTACGATGCGTCGATCTGTCCCTATATGATGGCCGACCAGCTCTCGATGTTTTTCGAAATGCAGGGCGCGATGATCGGCCTCATCTTCCTGGCCAGTAACTACTATATCTGGCTCAGTATGAAGCGGATCGAGGGAGTCGAAAAAGTTCGGATGACGATCTTGGCTCCTGTCGTGATGGTCTTGCTGCCCTTGGTCATGACTAAGGTGATGACGGATTATCCGGTTCCCGATCCGACCTCGCTGGCTTTCTTATTACCGTTGTTGCTGGCCCCGTTCACCGTAGGCCGGTTCATCCCGCTGACGGTATCGGCGCGGACCGTGATCAAAGTCGGATTCTTGATGGTCGTCGTTGGTGATGCCATCTGGCTCACGCCTCACGGCTTCGTGCCGACAGGGGCCAAGCTGGTGGCGGAGTTGGAGTTGCCGTCAGATTGGAACTTCCTGGCCTTGATGCCGGCCAAAAACTCAGCCGCATTTACGCTGGTCTTCGTCACGGTCGTCAATTACGTCATTTATAACCGGGCCATCAGTCAGGGCACGATTGTCTGGGGCAAGATCGATTTCGCCTCCCAGTTTGTCTTGATCTTCCTGGCCTTCAGCGCAATTTGGACGATGGGTCTGATGGGTGCGGTCCGCTCGTTGCTGCGGAAGTACTACCACACCTACAATCTGTTGCCGGACTTCACCGCGGAATCCTTCACGCCGACGTTGTCCTATTCCGCCTGGTGGATTACCGGGATTACAGTCGTCTTTTACGCCGTCGTCAGTTTTGCGATTATCGTGACCCTTCGGCCTTCCGATTCGAAGGGGCATGCACCTGAGGGTAGTCCAGTCCCTGCCGGGAGTAAGTAACCAGGGTGCGGAACGCCTACTGAAGGAAAGAGGATCTGTATGGGGAATGTGATTAAGAAGCTGATGATCGGTTTGGTGGTGGGCGGCGCACTAGTCGGTGCGACGCGAGCCCTCGAGTTTCCTGTCATCTTCCAGATGATGTTCTTCGCTTACGCGATGCTGGGAGCGGTCGTGTTCATGATCCTGGATGCGCCAGCACTCACCCCGATGAGCGGACTGAAGTCCGTCATCGTATTGGTGGTGTTCTATGTCGTGCTTTGCACGGTGTATATCTCCGGTGCCTCGATGTGGCCGCAGTACGATCCGGAAGATGAGAAGGGAAAGATCGCTAAGATCTTGAAGCCCAAGTTTGCAGCAACTCAACAGGGGAAAGCCGAGGAGTTGATCGCACGGGCGAAGGCCCTTGATGAGCAGGTAAAAGCCTTAACGGTGCGCCTCAAGGCAGTAGGCGGAGACCAGGCGACAAAAGACCAGCCGGCAGGAGCTTCCGGATCGACCCCGGCAACATCCGGTGCGGCAACCGGAGATTTCATGAAGCTGGGTGAGGAACAATGGCAACTGCAAGAATGTTACAACTGCCACAAGTTGAAGGGCGAGGGCGGGAAGAAGCGCGGCCCAGAACTCGATAACATCGCCACCTATCTCTCGGTCGACGACATCAAGCAGAAGATCCTCGATCCCAAGAGTTTCATGGCAGAAGGATTCGAGAAAGAGTACGAGAAGGGCAAGATGCCGGACAAGTACAAGGACCTGATGGAGGAGAAGGACGTCGTGGCGCTCGCCTCCTGGCTCGGGACATTCAAGAATACATCGGTGAATACGCCAAAGCCGATTAAGAAGAAGTAGCATGCAGCCTAAACTGAAATCCAAAGTCCGCTGTGCGGATCAAGAAGTCGGTGACGTGACGAAGATCATCATGGATCCGCTGACCCGTGAGATCAGCCATCTCGTGGTGTCGTTGAACGGTGCGGGCGAGCGGCAAGTCGCGATGGGTCTGGTGCAGACTGTCACGGACGAGGTGGTGCAACTGCGGTCGTCTGCCGCTGAAGTGGGTGCGTTGCCGCCGTTCAAGCGTGACGAGTATGTCACGCTGCATGAGGTGGAGATTCCGCACATTGAAGACCACCTCCACGTTTCGCCGGGTGAAGTCCTGGTGCCCTTTCCCGAGTTGGAGAAGAGCGTCAAGCGGCGGACCTTCTTTGCAAACCTGACCCATGTGATCGGACTGTTTATTGGATTGCCGCTGGCCTTTCCCGTGTTGAAATACTTGATGAAGCCGATGTATGCCCCGTTCGACA
>VFKF01000314.1 GCA_009885705.1 Nitrospira sp.
AGATGCCCAAGGATCACGGCGAACAACAACGTCAGCGCCATCGCCACTCCATATTCCATCATCCATTTGCGTGCCTTCATGCTGTCCTCCCTCGATTCGATCACTCCCCTAGTCATCCGCCTAACGAATGTACGTCATAGAGAAGTATAGCACCTCGACAACTTACCCATGTATTCAATCTGTTCTGTGACGAAATAGAGAAGGCGCGCAGGCCCTGTCAGACTACACCGATTGCAGATGCGTCCGTACTTCCTGCACGTAGGTTTTGAAGGGATCCGGCATGGGAAAAGGCGCTTGCCCGCGTAATTGGAAGATCGACCAGTTGATCACATAGGATGGAGAAAATCGCTCTTCCGGTCTGGAATCTGCCGGTTCATCTGGCGGTCCACTGGCCAGCAAATGACGAACGAGTTCGCCGCGCCCAAAGGCTCTCGTATTGCGGGGCGGATGGTCCATGGCCAAGGCAATCGCCTTGTCGGTGGTGAGTCGCGGAACCCGGCCTTCCTCCATTAGCCCAAAATACAGCCCCTTGCCTTGATGGAGATTGTGATATTCGAGATCGAGACTCTTCAGCGCCGGATCCTCCCAGGTCATCTGCTCCGCCTCGCGAAAGGTTTCGAGCAACCAGAGCTTCGAGGCCCAGTCGACCCGACCGACCAACTTCTGATAATCCCCGCGAAGATCCTGTAAAACTGCCTCCCATTGATCGAGCACCCAATCCGTTTCCGCATCCTGTCCCCGGTAGTGGGCTTGCGCCGCCGCGAGAAAGGCTTCCTGAATATCGATGGCGGAAATCGACTTCCCCGATTGCAGCTGCACGATCCATTGCCGATCTTGATCCTGTGACAGCTCCTGCATGGTCTCGACCGGCTCATGGAGCTCCAGATCGAGCGGCGCATGGCCCTCTTCGATCAGTTGAAGCACCAGTCCGGTCGTCCCCAACTTCAAAGCGGTCGCCACCTCCGCCATATTGGAATCGCCGAGGAGGAGATGAATACGACGATATTGATTCGGGTCTGCCAGCGGTTCATCTCTCGTATTTACGATGGCACGATTCTGCTGCACCCATTCGAAGAAATCGTTCACGATGTAATCGGCGCGCTGAGAAATCTGAAACGGCATGGCAGGATGCTGCCCATGGCGCTGATTTGCGCCCCGCGGCACGATGAGCCGGTCCATCTGGATCCAGGCGTCCTGAGGGCCAGCGGTCCCGACACGCCCGGCTCCCGTAAAGATCTGCCTAGTAACGAGGAAGGTCACCAGCGGCCCAAGGCCACGCCTGGTAAAGGGAAAGCGCCGCGACACGAGATAGTTCTCGTGCGACCCGAAGGTCGCATCGGTTTCATGGTCCACATTGTTTTTGATCAACGACACCTGATCGGCCAGACCGAGGTCTTCCACGGCATCCTGCAGCAATTGATCGCCGGCACGGTCGGCAGCCACCACATCGCTGAGCGACTCACATTCCGGCGAGGCCCATTCCAGATGTCCCATGTCGAGGTACATGCGTCCGGCGTTGGTGAGAAACCCTCCGTTACCGGGTGGCTCATCGTGCCCACGATGGTGCAAATCCAGCACTCCACGCCGTTGGACATGAAACAGATGATCCCGAATCTTGTGGGCAAACCAGGTCGGCGTGTGATCGGGCTGCTCTTGGTTCACCAAGAGTCCGTATTCGGTTTCAAGTCCGAATATACGGTTCAACATCTCAGTTCGCCACGACGGATTGAAGCGACTTCGGGAGGAGCGGTGCCAGATCGGACGGCTTCAGCGACCGATACTTGGACGTCCCAGGAACCTGGCGTTCAAGAACGGCACAGTCAAGGGTCCGTCCTCCTGCAATACCACGCACATGGGCCATCAGCACCTCGGCACTGGGGACCGGAGCGCTGACTGCGCTAACTTTGCCTGCAGATGGCTCGGACTCAGCCTGTTGATCCGTCTCTTCCTGTTGATGCGCGAGGGAGCCAATGGCCCAAGCGCGCAACGCCAAATCCAATGCCTGCTCCAACGACAGCGTGGCAGGCGTCTGCTCCTTGAGATAGGCCGTCATCTTCGTCTGGGCAGCCGGGGTGGCAGCCAAGACCGCACAACCGATCGATTCTTCAAACGTGCCATCATAGTTGATCGTCAGGAGCGCATCCTTCTCCGGCTTCACCCCCAACTCGGCGACGAGAATACGCACGATGAACGGCGCCTTATACACTTCTTCAAACGCCTGCTTAATGACCGGGGCGATGCCGTATTTCACCAGTCTCGACCCCGTCACATCGGAGGGCGAACGGTTGAACCCCTCGACATGCGCCATTTCCAGCAAGCTGAATCGGAGTTTTTCTAAATCCGTGGGATGCCCCATTCCGCCCAAGGCCAATCGGTCGTAGATTTCATAGAGCTTTGCGGTTCCTTTGCTCACCGTCGTCAGGAGGATGCCTCCTTCATAGGTCAGCGCGACAACCGGGCTCCCCTGCTTGAACTGTTCATCGAGATACTGGCGTCGATTGCCAACGGCTTCGACCCAGCGATAGGGCTCTTCATACATAACGCACCACCTGTGATTCATAGAGGGGTTTCAAGGTCGCGTCCGGCACCGTCTGCACGCCGGCCCCGGTAATCAACTTGATCACAGGGTAGAGACTCGCCTCCCGGTTCACGCCGCCGGTCGCCGAGTCGAACTCTGCCGCGCTTGTGAGCAAGCGCAAGGCCTGCACCATCGCCTGTTCTTCAGGGAGTCGATTGAGCGGCTGATCGCCCCAGGTATTCAGGTAGTGTAAAATGCCTCGGATCGTGGGAGAACCGGATCCGGACACGGCATATTCGACTCCTTCAAACTCCGCCCCCAGAAT
The DNA here is from genome assembly GCA_009885705.1 of Nitrospira sp. Lineage (GTDB taxonomy): Bacteria > Nitrospirota > Nitrospiria > Nitrospirales > Nitrospiraceae > Palsa-1315. Next base: position 2,844 of record VFKF01000314.1, read on the forward strand.
ATCGTAGAAATAGATCTTCGCCGAGCCCTGCTCTAGATCGTAACCGGCAAACACCGGGACCACCGCGCCAGTCCCAGCTAAAGCTGCAGGCACGTTATCCTTTAAGAGTTTGGAGATCGCGCGCAACTTGCCGTCGAAACTCAATTCCTGCAGCTGCGTTCTCCGGTAGTACTTGAAGGAATGTTCCAAAACCCGCACCATTTCATAGGCGGTCGCCGGCACGCCGGCAATCGCCATCACACTGTGCCGGTCGATCTCCAAGACCTTGTCCGTCCGGTCGTACATCACCATATTTCCGGCGGTTGCGCGGCGATCGCCGGCCACCAGCACGCCATCTCGATACTTAAACGCCAGAATCGTCGTGGCATTCGTCGGCGTATGACTATTCCCCAGCGAGGCCGCCGTGCCGAGGGTGTACCCCTGCTCCTTCAACAACTGAAGAAAATCCCCTTGCATCCCCATCGTGAAAACCCCTCGTGAAGCGTGAAACGTGAAGCGTCAGGCGATCAAACCTCAGAACTCACCCACGCCTAACCCCTTTACCCCTAACGTCTTTACTGCCCTGTTCTCTGCCGATACCGCTCCGCCTGCTTCGGATCGACCTTGCGCATACGCTTGAGCAAATTGTCTTTATCCGGTGACCCAGTCTCCGGCCTCTTCGGTCCTCCGCCCTCTTCGGAGGGACTCGGCGCCTTCGGCATCGGGTTGCCCGGCCCTTCACGACGTTCCGGCATTGAGCTGTAATTCATGATCGGGACTCCATTTCTCTATTCCATGCGTTCAACGCATCCATTGGGGACGCCGCCTGCTCGAAGATCTGCGCACACGCTTGCACGGCCTGTGGCTCGAAGAGGTCTCCCATTTCCAACGTCCGCGGAAGCAAGCCTCCGCTGAACTGAATCCGCTCCCACTGCATCGATTTGATCTGATCCGGGAACCGTCTGATACAGAGGCCTCGAATCCCTCCTCTGGTATCGATCGGGCCAGCCACCAAGGCCGCTTCAACGTCCTGTTCCGACGTCATGCGCCAGACCTTCCCCTCTGCCTCAAGCCCCAGAAAGAGCCCGCGCTCAGGATTCACATTATGGTACTCCAAATCCAAACTCGCCAGCCAGGGATCGTCCCATCCAATTTTCTCGTCCTGCATAAAGGTTTCCAAGAGCCAGAGTTTGGTGACCCAATCGAGCTTCCCCACCAATTGCCGCCGATCGCCTGCAAGGAGCCGGAGCGTCGCGGCCCATTCGAACAGGACCCAATCGGTCTCTGCATCGGCACCGGCCAACTGTTTCTCCGCTGCGAGATAATACTGCTCTTGAATCTCGAGGCCTGTGATGGTGCGGCCATTTCGCTGACGCACCGTCGCCTTGAGGTTCAAATCGCGAGACAACTGCTTGACCGCGGTGACCGGATGTTCCAATTCGAGCGCCGGCGCCGCGTTGCGCGCGATCAACTCCAGCGCCAATTGCGTCGTCCCGACTTTCAGCGCCGTGCTGTACTCGCACATATTGGCATCGCCGATGATGAGGTGGAGCCTCCGATATTTCTCCCGCACCGCATGCGGTTCGTCCCTCGTATTCAAAATCGGCCGGTTGTGCATCGTATCGACGCTCAAGTCCGTCTCCATGAAGTCGGCTCGCTGAGACAACTGGTACTGGCCCGGCACGAACCCGCTCTCTTGACCTTCCACACCAACCTTGCCCGCCCCGGCAATGACCTGCCGGCTCACCAGAAATGGCAACAGCCCTGCGGTCAGTGAGGGAAAGGGAATCGCGCGTGAGACAAGATAGTTGTCATGACAGCCATAGCTATGTCCGTGAAAATCCGTGTTGTTTTTATAGAGCTGCACGGGAGACCCGCCAAGCACCTGATTGCGCCGCTCCGCCGCCCGCTGAGCAATCCGTTCCCCCGCACGGTCGTGGGCAAGGAGCGTTCTCACCGTTCGACATTCAGGCGTGGAATATTCCGGATGTGTATGGTCGTTGTAGAAGCGTGCTCCGTTCGGGAGCACCAGATCGCTCTTCATCTCATGAAACGAAAAAGGCCGATGGGCATCGACCTTGGCGAACTCGTCTTCTTCTTTATCCTGCTGCAGACCAAGAACCCGAAACCCCCGCGCATCCTCGTGCGGATCTTCGCCGCCATAATCCCAGCGCCGTTCGAACGAGGCCGTCAAATGGGCCCGGACCAGCTCCATCGACTCCACAACCGGATCGACCGCATCCTGGTCTTCCCTGGTAATCCCGTATTCTGTTTCGATTCCGTACAGTCGCATAATTCGTTAGACGTGAACCGTAAAGCGTAAAACGAAAGGAACCGTCCTAATCTGAGACCGGAAATCTTCGCCTTTCACGTCTCACGCCTCACGTTTCACGTCTTTAAATGATTTGGTTAATCAGTCTCTCTTCAGACTGCCGCCCTCTCCGGAACGAAGAGACGCCCACGACTTGCTCCGGATGGTGATCGAGGAGCTTCAGCCATTCTTCCGCCGCATCGTCGGGCGGCAACATCTCACCCTCCCGGAATTCTGCATGCACGGAATTCACCAGATCGTCCAGCGTCATGCCCCCCAGGTCGGACCCGCCTGCCGCAATCACCCGCTCGATCGCCTGTTCCTTGGCCCGCTGAACGATCGACGCCAGAATCGCCCCGCTGATCAGATCGCTCCGATAGAGGACCTTATTCTGTCCGCTTCGGAGCCGGATCGACAGCAGCCGATTTTCATCGTTGCGCGAGAACACCGCGGAGAGCGCATGCTCGACGAGGTCGGCAGAGGCCTTCTTGCGGTCCCCGCCATGTTGATCGACCCATTGCCGATCCAATGGCAGATCATCCGTCAGGTACACATTCAAAATCGCGCCAGCCGACTCACGATTCGGGCGGCTCACTTTGATCTTGCGATCGATACGCCCGGGCCGCAGCACAGCCGGATCGATGAGATCCGGACGGTTCGACGCCAGAATGATCACCACATCGTGGAGAGACTCGATCCCGTCCATCTCAGAACAGAACATCGGCACTAGTGTGCTGGAAATATTGAACGAACGAGACGCCCGTCTCGTGCCAAGCACCGATTCCGCCTCGTCGATGAAAATGAAGGGCAAGGCCCCTTCTTTCCGGCGGGCACGGGCCTGGGCAAAGAGATCGCGGACCATCCGTTCCGATTCCCCCAACCACATATTCAGAATCTCAGGCCCCTTGATATGGAGGAACGCCCCGCGAGTCACCGGCGGCTTGTCCCCCTTCGCACCGGCTGTCGCCTGGATCGACGCTCCCACCAGCTTCGAAAGACTGGCGGCGGCCGCCTGCCCGATCAGGGTCTTTCCGCAGCCTGGCGGACCATACAATAAAAAACCCTTGGGTTGCGTAAACTTGAACCGCTCAAAGGTGTCCGCATGGAGCAGGGGATATTCGATGGCCTTTTTAATCGCCGCGATGGCTTCCGCTTGTCCGCCGATCTGCTCCCAGGTCACAGTGGGCACTTCGTCGAGGAGGTGAGATTTGGCTTTCCGATCCTCCATCTTTTCGATCGCCACATGGAGGCTGGGGTCGATGCGTACTTCATCGCCGGCTTTCAAATCCACACCGGCAAGGTCGCTCGACCGCTGAAGGATCAAGACCTGCCGCCCCATCTCATGCTCAAAGCGAAGCCGCCCGTCCCCCAGGACTTCCGCCACTTTGAATACCGGCCCATTGCGGTCATACCCCAAGACCTTGATCACCGCATAGGCGTCGTTGACCAAA
>VFKF01000368.1 GCA_009885705.1 Nitrospira sp.
GTAGGGCTGGCCAAGTTGGAGCAACCCGGCAATCGCCGAGGCACGGACGGTGAAGCTGCCGTCACCGAGCGCCTGCGTGAGTGCCGGCACCGATTCAGTCCCACCCAGATCCGCCAAGCTCCCAACCGCCGACTCACGCACGCCCGGGATCGGGTCCTTCAGAAGCTGCTCAATCTGTCCCCGCACCTCTTTTCGTCCGAGATGCCCAAGCCCCCTGGCCGCCGCACCGCGAACGGAGGGCTGTTTATACGTCAACGACTCGATCATGATCGGGACGCCGCGCTGGTCGTTCAAGTCAGCGATCGTACGAATTGCGTCGGCTCGATCCTCAGGATTCAGCGACTCTGCGGCCTGATGCAATTGCGTCCAAGCTTCTTTCTTGCCGAGCCTGATCAAGGCCGCATAGGCCGCGATACGAACCGTGCTGAGCTCGTCCTTGGTCGCCGACTCGACGAGCGACATGACGCCAGGATCTCCCGTTCGACCGAGCGTTTTCACCACGCGCGCCTTCACCAATCCTGCTTGATCCTCAATCGCCGCACGCAGTTTCGTCGATTTCCGGCCGGCCTCCGATCGCCCGAGCCCCTCGACGGCAAGTACCCTGACCGGCCCTGACCCGTCGCTCAATCCGTCCTCAAAATAGGGGACGACTTCGTCAGAATCCACCTCTTTGAGAGCCGTATAGGCAGCCCCGCGCATTTGGTCTCGCATGTCCTTCACCATCACCACGATGAATCCCAGCGCCACCTCTCGGAGGAGGGGGATTTCATCGTGCTTGAGCGCGAGCTCCAACTTGTCGTACTCACCGAGCGCGTCCTTGGGATTCGCCAGCTTAAGAAAGGAGTGAATCCTCAGCCGTCGGACATCCGGGCTGAGAGTCTGCTCCTTCTCCAGTTTGGCCAACTGATCTAATACCTCTTGGTATTGTTTCTTGTCGTACGCCTCTTGCGCTTCCTTGGGTACCGTTGACGTTCCGGCATGGACCGTTCCATTCCAAAGAACAGCGCAAGCCACCGCCACCGCGGCGAGTAGAGTCAACCGGCACGAACGCCTGCACCGCATCACATCACCCATCGTGTCGCTACCCCCGTCCTTGCGGCGCAATGGCCGTCATGCGCTTTGTATAGCCCTGTGGTTCTTCGAAATAATAAGCCGGCTGAGGGGACAGTCTAAACCGTTCATACTCAAACGACCACTCCCGATCCCGACTGACGAGTTTCAAGACCACGCCTGTTTCCACGTCGACCCATTCGTAGAACCGCTCGACCCGGCCATGGTGGTCGGTTTGAACTTCGTACAGCTTCGCGGTGCGACCGGCGGCCATCGCGTCACCGACCAGGATTCGCGCCTGCTCCCCCGGTAAGGCCTGACTGACCGGAAGCAGATCGTCAGGGTCCAGCCCTGTCACTAGAAATTCCTTCTGTTGGGCCAGCAGATACCAGGTCTCGGATCTATCCAGCCGGATGATTTCGATCGCCGCATACCCGCGTTCTGTTCGAATCGCATACTTATACTCCAGCCGCAACCGGTCGCCCTTCGCAAATACTTGCGCCTGGTATTGCTTCCCCTTGATCTTCTTGACCAATAATCCTGAGAACTCCACCAATGGAGTAGCCGCATCGTCAGCCAGGACATGCCAAGGCACACTCACCTGCCCCACCCAGAGGGCAAGGCCGAGGCAGAAGCCCCGCCTCCAGGACTTATCACCTAGTCTAATGAACATGAACGTTTACCATGCTGCGAAAAACTCTGTGGACGCGCTAGTAGTTCTCTGCTCTGCACATATGGCACACGTGAAAAGTATTCTCACAGGATGCTCAAAATGCCCGTCCAGCAAGGCCGCAGCGAGTGAAGACCGAAGGCGTACCCTCGGGGGTACGTTGAGGATTTCGATGAGCCGACCTGCCTGCGCGAAGCCGCTTCGGCGAAGGCAGGGAACGCCGCTGGCGGACATTTTCAGTATCCTGTTAGTGCTGATGCTCGACGAGTGGCTGGATATTGATTGAGTAACCCAGCGTGTCTGGGCCGAAACGGGGATTGTCCATCACTTTGAATGCAGAACGATTCCCTTTTGGAGCGAGGAGAGAAAGCTGTTCGTGCAATGTGCCGTCCGGCTGGATCGTGACCGTCTTGCTGACACCAGGGCCGGTCTGAGGATGCCACACGACCAACTGATAGGTGCCAGGAGGAATGTTCTCGATCGAAAACTTTCCGGACGAGTCAGTGAGCGCATAGTAGGGGTTGTTGACCGCCATCGCCCAACTTTCCATGTAGGCATGGAAGCCGCACTGCATGTAGAACGTCCGACGCCCTTTATTCAGATATACCGGACCAACCAGAGACTTTCCCGGCGCATGATTATGGGTCGCATGGATATCGCCACGGTGGTGCTGCTGATTCATCACCAACGGGGTATTGAACAACGTACGCGCACCGGATTCGAGCGACGTTTCATAGCCTTGAATGTCGTGCATCACGGGATCCATGTTGATCACTTCAACGGCATGCCCGTTTCGCACGATCGTCATGAAGGGTTGGAACTTGCAATCACGCGCCTCGATCAAGGGCACGGACGTTTCAAACGGCTTACCGGCTTGAACCCCTTCGAGCAAGACGATGGCATCTTGCAGGCCCCCTTGAGGGCTCACGACAAAGTCGTAGAGCAGTCTCCACCCTGAGCCGTTGGAGATACGGCCACAATAGACGGGATCTGGAAACGTGATCAGATTAAAGCCTTTCGGCTCCGGCAAGGGACCCTCAAGCGTGATCGTACCCTGAACCGTCCCGCCATGCGGCACATCGATCACATCGTACGCCGATGCAGGCTCCAGCAACGGGACACTGACGAAGAAGATGAGGGGCAGAAGTATAAGCCTCACGGGTGCCTCTTAAAGAAGTTTGGTCACGGTCATCGTGGGCGGCATCGTACCAAAAGACCGCCCAAAAGAAAAAGGGGGAGGCCGTTGGCCTCCCCCTCCTTCTGACTCGTCACGTCCTGCACTGAGCAGGATCGTCGATCTTACTTCGATGCGACCGGAATGGCTTGCACCGGCTTCTCAACCGATGCGCTCTTCATTCCTGCGCCAGCTCCGTGCAGGGGCAGCAAACGCGTATCGCCAGCTGGCAACACCCGCACATAGCCCCATTGGCCGGACTGGGAGTACGGCAACCGCTGGTTGCTGTACACATAGTCACCAGGCAGGCGGTACGGACCGCCGGCAGATGGCAGGAACGCATCGAGGATCTCCGATCCGGAGAACTCGACCACGCTGATCACATCCGCGCCGCGCATGAAGGGCTCAATCGGCCATTCGTGCTTCTCGACGCTGAACATGCCGTTCTGCTCATTATTCGCCCCGATCACATGGATGCGCACGGGATCGCCCGCATGCGCTTCGATGAGCGGAGTGGCTGGGTCTTCAGGCTTGTCCGCCTTGCACGGCTGGAACATCTTGCCCAGCGAACAACCCTGCTCTTCACGATACTTATACGGCTCAGACCGGTAGTTAATACCGGTCAGACCGGCGACGTTCTGCACATACGGCATGAAGCTGGTGCCGATGATGTTATCTTCGTCTTGGAAGAACAACGCCACGTCGCGATAGTTCGGACGCATTTCATTCCCCGGCACCGAGCGATCGATGATCACGTCGGCAGCCCAGGAGTTCTTGTTGCTGAGATCGGCGCCGGTCCTCGGATCCCGATACTTGGATCCCTTCGGGCCGACCAC
>VFKF01000280.1 GCA_009885705.1 Nitrospira sp.
CACGGATCTCTTCCCGCGACATCTCGTACCGACCGACATTGAGCGGCAAATCGCAGTACCCGCAGGCAGAATTGCATCGGAGATTGACCTGAAACGTGGCCAACACCGGTCGACCTGCGACAAGGTTTCCAAATGGCTTAAGCGCTCGGCTCAGGGCCCTGTAGGGCGCTGCCGTCATCTCTCCTCACACATGATGAGCCATGACGCGACACCGATCATCGAGACGACGCCTTCTCTAATTTCTGAAACACAATGTCACCGTAGTAGGCCGTCGCCTGCTCCTTGGTATTGTCTGTATCCGTCATGATCGCCACGCCATTGATCATCGGCGGCTCTTCCCCGAACGCACGCTTATAGTCCTCGTAAATATTCCGCTCTTCGTCGACCCACATGCCCACTTTCTGCGTGCCGCTCTCGACGACCACCATCTTGGCAAAGTCGGTATAGGCATTCTCGACGATGGTACCGACGGGTGTCTTCGTCTCCCAAATATAGTTCAAGGCGGCGATGGGGATATCGCCAAACAGCGCTTGCCCGGCTTTGAACTTGAGTTTCTTGCCAAAACTCACTTTGTCGGGATCGTATGCAAAGGTGACATAGAGCCGGGCAGGAAAGTCGTCGCCTGACTTGAGAGCCACATCGCTGCCGTTCAGCACATGGTCGATCTTCCACCGCCACCGAACGACCGGGTATTCTTTGGGATCGATCCTCACCTCTTTGGTCAGACCCGAGGCAGAGGACTGACTGACAGCCTTGACCACCACCTCTCCCCCATCCTTCACGACTTCGTACGAGGTATGCGTTGGAATCTTCTTAAAGGTGAGCAACTTCCACCCCTCGGGCATCGCCTGCCCCACCGTCCCGCTTGAAAACTTCGCCACCTCGATCACCGCAGTTGATTGCGCCCACGAGGGGTGATACCAGCCGGATACCACGAGCGTGAACAGCACAAGCGCAGAGACGAGAGATACAGGCTGCATGTTAACGCCTCATCCAGGCAAATAACTTCATGAGGAGATTCTTCGTCCGTGGTGTGAAATGCGCTTTCCGCCACAGATTCACGACTTTCTTGCTCACCTCGGCTTGCGTCGGATAGGGGTGGATCGTCCCGGCAATGATCTTGGCTCCTAAGCCGGCCTTCATCAGCACGGAAAACTCGTTGATCATCTCGCCCGCATGCGCCGCGACAATCGTCGCGCCGACAATCTTGTCGGTCCCCTTTTGAATATGAATCCGGGCGAACCCGTCATCTTCCCCGTCCAAGATTGCGCGGTCGACCTCATCCAAGGCGAACGTATAGGTCTCCACCTCGATCCCCTTGTCCTTCGCATCCTTCTCGTACAACCCGACGTGGGCAATCTCCGGCTCTGTAAACGTCGCCCAGGGAATGATGAGCGAATCGGTACTTGCGCGGCCCAATCCAAAGGGGTGAGGAAACAACGCGTTCTGGATAACGATCTGCGCCATCGCATCGGCGGTATGCGTGAACTTCAACGGAAAGCAGATATCGCCCGCCGCGTAGATCACGGGATTCGTGGTCTGCAAGCCGGCGTTGACCTTCACGCCGGTCCGTTGGTCATACTCCACCCCCACTAGCTCTAATCCCAACCCGTCCACATTCGGAGCCCGACCGATGCCGACAAGGATATCGTCGACAACCAACTCGTGTGTCATACCCTGCAGGTCGTAATGGATCACTTTCTCGACCCCGCGCCGTTCGACGCGTGTGACCGTCGAATTGAACAGGAACTCGACGCCATCCTTCTTCATCTGCGCTTGGACAATCTCCGCGGCATCGGCATCTTCGCGCGGCAGAATATGGCTCATTCGCTCGAACAGCTGTACCCGACTGCCGAAGCGCGCAAACGATTGCGCCATTTCGCATCCGATGGGACCGGCGCCGATCACCGCCAGCCGGGCAGGCAACTCCGTGAGCGAAAAAATCGTTTCATTCGTCAGGTACCCCGCCTCGTCCAGCCCCGGGATCGGCGGCGCTGCCGCCCTTGCACCGGTACAAATTGCCGCTCTGGCACAAGAGAGCGTCCGGTTGCCTGCAGGCCCCTCCACGTGGATGGTCCCGGATCCGGTAAAGCGCCCGCTGCCGATAAACACATCGACTCCCAGCTTGGTATAGCGATGGGCAGAATCGTTGTGACTGATCCGTGCACGGAGCTTTCTCATGCGCGCCATCGCAGCGCCGAAGTCATACTTCACACCGGCAGGGATGTGGACGCCGAACTCGGCCGCTTGCCGCACATCGGCCCAGGCGCGAGCCGCACGAATCACCCCTTTCGACGGTACGCAACCGACGTTCAGGCAATCGCCGCCCATGAGATGCTTCTCGATCAACGCGACCTTGGCCCCTAGACTCGCGGCGATCACAGCCGTGATCAGCCCGGCCGTGCCGGCACCGATCACGACGATGTTGTAGCGGCCCGTCGGCTCGGGATTGACCCAATTGGCAGGATGAACATTGGCCACGAGCGCCTGATTGTGCTCGTCGTTCGGCAGGACGAGATGCTCTCCGTGCAAACTCATCGCACTAATCCTCTCTGGAAGAAAACGGCACGCGCGGTCATGACTGTCTGGCTTTGAACTTGTTATAGACCGTCGGAACAAGGGCCAGGAGGCCCAATAACACAAAAGCCCCGATCACATTCGGCGAAGCAATTTCCTTGAGTGAATTGATCGTCCCCAGTTGCCGCC
>VFKF01000362.1 GCA_009885705.1 Nitrospira sp.
ATCGTTTCGGTAGACCGGGAAGACCCGCCTCTTATCAATCTAATCGGCATCGAATCGCCTGGGCTCTCCGCTGCCCTTGCCCTTGCCCGGCATGTCGCCGCGCTGCCATGTCTCCAGAGACGGTTCAGTTCATCTCGCGTGCCTCCCTGCCGCACCTAGGAACGTTGGAGGGGGACGTGCGTCCGCTCCTCTACACGCAAGACCCGGTGCAGGGTTTTCCCAAGAAGCGTTTTGGGGAGTTCGGTGCGGAACTCAACTTTCCTGGGCATTTTGTACGAAGCCAGGTAGCGCCGGCAATGTGTCAGGAGGTCGTCCGCAGAAACAGAGTCGGCGGTGACGACGACAAATGCCTTGATCGATTCGCTCCCGTCTCTGAGTTGGACGCCGATGACCGCAGCCTCAATGACATGTCGATGAAGCATGAGCACCTGCTCGACCTCGGAGGGGTACACATTAAATCCTGATGTCGAGAGGATCATGTCCTTCTTTCGATCGACGATGTAGAAGAACCCGTCTTGATCCGTGCGCGCGATGTCGCCGGTCGCGAGCCACCCATCTGGTTTCAGCGCAGTCGCCGTTTCTGCCGGGTTGTTCCAGTATCCCTGCATCACTTGCGGACCGCGCACCCAGAGTTCGCCGATTTCCCCCATGGGCACCTCCTGGCCCTTCTCATCGACGATTTTTGCCTCGGTGTTCGCAATGGGCAATCCGATGGATCGTTTGACAGAGAGTCCGTGTGGAATGTTGCAGTGCGTGACCGGGGACGCTTCTGAAAGACCATATCCCTCGATGATCAGGTGGCCGGTCCGCTCTTTAAATTTCTTGAGGAGCTCATAGGGGAGGGCCGACCCGCCGCAGATCACAAACCTCGTCGCTGAAAAGTCCTTCTCATCACAGTGATCGAGCAATTTCCTCGCGAGGGCCGGAACGAGCGTCACCACGGTGGGCTTTTTCTTGCGAAGCACCGTCAGCAACAGGGGTATGTTTCGAGGATCGGGGATCAGCACCATGCAACCTCCGACGGTCAGGCAGATATTTTGCGTGACGGTCATGCCAAATACGTGAAAGAGCGGAAGGGCGGCAAGAAAGCTTTCCACTCGTTCGGCGGGAGCAAACCAGCTGATGAGTTGTTGAATGTTGGCTGTCAGATTGCGATGACGCAGTTCCGCTCCTTTGGACACCCCGGTGGTGCCTCCTGTGTATTGGAGGACTGCGATATCGTCCGGCGTCGTGATCGGAAGCTCCTCCGGCGCGACCGGGGTCACACTGTCCAGCACGTCGTGAAAGAACAGTATTGGTTCGCTGCGCGGTATCTCAATAGGAGGCCGGCCGCTGCGAAGTTGATACATGTATTTCGCAATCGTCGTCATGAAATCGGTGATCCGTGTGACGATGATCAACTCGAGGTCGAGATGCTGGATCTTCTCATAGATCTGGTCGAGCACCACAATCGCTCGCGCTCCCGCGTCGTGAAGCTGGTGGGACAGTTCGTGTTCCGTGTAGGTGGGGTTGCAGGCGACGACGATACCCCCGGCCTTCAAAATGCCGAAGTAGGCGATGATCGCTTGGGGAGAATTCGGCAGGCAGAGCGCGACGCGATCGCCTTTGCGAACTCCCAACGCTGCGAGGCCGCAGGCGAATCGCTCAACGAGGGCGTGACATTCCCGGTACGACAGAGTCTTCCCAAAGAAATAGAGTGCCGGTCTGTGTGCAAACCGCTGCGCGCTCCGTGAGAACAGCTCCACGAGCGTCTCGGGAGAAATGGAGAGTTCGTGGAGAACTCCCTCGGGGTAATGGGGGAACCACGGTTGTTCGGGCATAAGGCCCTCCCTTTCGTGCCGGTCGGTTCAGGAAATATCCGAGATTACCAGCCTCCGTCGGAGAGTCCCTGGCAGGGCTCAAACCGTTTGCCATACGTGGCTGTCAGCGACTCCAGTTTCTGGGTTATCTGCCCGGGCATCATGGTCTGGCGCGCCCAGGTGAGGAGTCCTCCGCGGAATGCGGGGAACCCGATTCCATAGGTCAGGGCGAAATCGAGCTGCCAGGGATGTTCCACGATCTTGTCGCGCAGACAGCGCACCGCCTCGTCGACCATCGGGAGAAACAGTCTCTGGTGAAGGCTGTCATCGGAGGTGGGGCCGGCATCTGACGGATATGCGCGACGGTAGTTCGCGACCGCGTCGAGCGCCGCCGCATGTTCTTTTCCTGACTTCCAAAATGTCAGCGGTGCCTTCTCCTTGGGAAGGAAGGCCTGCAGCAGTGCATCGCGGGACTCGATTCGAGGCCCCAGCACCGCAAGCGAGGTCAGCACATGTATGGCAACCGGAAGTCCGATCAGGTCGATGAGTTCCAGCGGGCCCATCGGATGCCCGCTATCGATTGCCATGCCGAAGTGCTTGGCGACGGCGTCGATGCGCCGAAAAGAGATGCCCGCCCCCACCATGATCACGGCCTCTGCCAGATAGCGTGAGAGAATCCTGTTCACGAGGAACCCCGGTCCGTCATGCACCACGAGTGGAAACTTGCCCAGCCGTTTGGCAAGGCTACAGGCCTGCGCGAGGGCAACATCGGAGGTGAAGGGTGCACGCACCACTTCGACCAACTGCATTCTGGCCACAGGGTTGAAGAAGTGGAGCCCCACACACCGTTCCGGATGAATGGCGTTCGCGGCAATGTCGGCCAAGGTGTACGAGGATGTATTCGTCGCGAAGATCGCATCGGGACGGGCCTCCGATTCAAATTCCGCGAGCACCGCGCGTTTCACGTCCAGTTTCTCCGATACGGCTTCGATGACCAGGGACGCAGTGCTCACATCCCTGGTGTGGGTGGTCGGTGCAATCCGCATCATGCGATAACGCAGGTCGGACGGAAGGATGACTCGCTTGCGCATCTGGGCGGTTTGAGTTGAATGGATCCTTCCGATCCCCTTCGCGAGAATCTCTGAGGACAGGTCCCTCAACACAACTGGATAGCCTTTTTCAGCGAGCTGACCGGCGATCTGTGAGCCCATCAACCCTGCTCCCAGCACACCCACCCGCGTTGACGCCATTGGAACGACAGCCACGTGTCGTTTCACCTTTTCGCCGGCTAGGAACAGACTAACGAGATGTGCGGAAATCTCGCTGGCCATGAGCTCCATCAGGAGCGGTCGTTCGACCGTGAGCGATCCCTCCAGAATACTCAACCGCAGTCCCTTCGCTACGGCATCAATGGCCCGGAGCGGCGCAGGATAGAAATGCCGAACGCGCGCGATGACGTGATGCCGGGCATAGCGACAGACGAGCGAACGAATGACAGGAGCGCTCAAGAATCTTTGGCTGGCCCGGAGCGGCGGCTGCCGTGTGGCTGGGGACGAACAGAGACGGCGGACCTCTGCAATGGCAGCCTGCACCAGCGTTTCTTGCTGAATCCTCTCCAGGGTTCTAGCCGTGGACGGGATAGAGGCTACCATCCCCTCCGTAAGGCCCATCCGCAGAGCCTGTCGGGGAAAGATCGTTTTCCCTGTCGTGATCATGTCCAATGCCGCCGGGACGCCGATCAGCCGCGGGAGACGTTGTGTGCCGCCGAACCCGGGAAGGATACCCAGCTTGACCTCCGGCAGCGCGAAGCAGGTCTTCGGATGGGTACTGGCGATACGCGCGTGGCAGGCCAGCACCAGCTCGAGTCCACCGCCCAGACAGGCGCCTTCCACGGCCGCGACAAACGGTTTCGGCGATCGGCCCATTCTGTCGAAGAGCTGGTGCGCCGTCATCACGAGTTGTTCCATCTCCTGAAAGGCGCGGCGCCGTTGCGCGTCGTGCATCTGCTCCAAGTCGGCCCCCGCACAGAAATTCCCTTCTTTCATGCTCACGAGTATGACGCCCTTGATGGCGGTGGATTGCTCGGCAGACTGCACGATCTTCTGCCACTCCGACATGCTCTCGACATTGAGCACATTGACCGGCTTGCCTGAGTAATCAAACCCTGCCAGCAAGATGCCATCGTCCAGGACGGTGGTCTTGAAGTGTGTGAAGAAGCCGGGGGATATGGTGTGATCCTGTGACATACCTACTTCCTCTCCAAGATCATCGCCACGCCCTGTCCACCGCCGACGCAGGCGCTGATCATGGCTCGCTCGGCATTCCGCCGCTTGAGTTCGAACAGGGAGGTCATGGCCAAACGCAGACCGGAGACGCCCACTGGATGACCGAGCGCGATCGCGCCCCCGTGCGGGTTGAGATCGTCGGGCGGAATTTCACCGAGACGTTCGGCCCATCCATAATGGCCGAACTTGCGTTCCATGAGCGATGATGAGTCAAGAATGCGGCTGATTCCCAACACGACAGATGCAAAGGCTTCGTTAATCTCCCAGACGGAAAAGTCCTTCATGTTCAGGCGAGCCTTGGCCAAGACTTTGGCGATGGCCCCGACGGGGGCCAGCCCCATGCACGAAGGTTCATAGCCAAAATCGGCGTAGTTTTTCAGGTATCCGAGAATCGGCAACCCAAGGGCTTTGGCCTTCTCTTCTTCCATCAGCAGCATCGCTGCGGCGGCATCGGTTATTTGGGAGGAGTTCGCCGGTGTCACCGAACCGTGGCGCCTGTCGAACGCGGGCTTGACCTCGCGGAACGTGTCCTGGCCGGCATCTTCACGAATGCCATTGTCTCGCGCGACGTAGGCGCTCCTCTCGGGGACATACATGGGCACGACCTCGTCCGCAAAGAGCCCATCCTTCCATGCCTGCGACGCGAGCCTGTGGGATCGAATGGAAAACGCGTCCTGATCTTGCCGCGAGATATCTAGTGAAGGATCTTTTGCGATATTCTCTGCCGTCTGTCCCATGATGAGGTCGCACATCGGGTCCGTGAGACCCATCATCAAACCGATTCGCGGCGGATATTTCTTGAGATGAAGGAGCTTGGGAATGAGGGTGAGAGCCACGGCAGTGCGCTCTCGAAGACTTCGGGCTTTGCCGTATTGCAGGAAAAGGTTGGCGACGGTCTGGTTGTACAGGATGGGGATTCGGCTCATCGCCTCCATGCCGATCACCAGCACGGTGTCGGCATCACCGCTCCTGATCCGCAACCCCGCATAGTAGAGTGTCGTCACGCCGGATCCGCAGTTTTTCCCGGCTACCGTATCGGCGGGGATCGTTGCAGGAAGGCCACCGGTAACGGCTGCGACCCTCGTCGGATTTACCGCGTGCATTGGAGTCGCCACATTGCTGCCCAAGACGCAATCGATCGTCTCAAGCGGGAGATTCCAGCGGTGGCACCGCGTGATCATTTCGCGGACGACCCAGGCGCCAAGCACGTCCGCATCCGTCTCGCGAAAGTCTGTTCCTTCCTTGCAGAGGGGGGTGCGAAATCCGTCAACGATGACGACATTACGCATGGTGCATTCTCCGTCCGAAATTCGGAGTGAAGAACCCTCCCGCGCGGATGCGCTCGAACGCCCCCTGGTCTCGGCTACATCCTACCACGCCACGGCGCCACTGGGTCGCTTCGTCCCCGCGGTATGAGTGCTACATAAGAGGGGGGTCTTGGCAGACCAATTCCAGGACAAACATGGTGCGGAGGGTGGTAAGGTTAAACAACGAGACGAGCGACAGTTCCCGCATTCGCTTGGCATGGACGTGCCGCACATGAAAGACCAGAATGTGTTTCAAGGGTCTGAGGTGGTGGCGGAGACAGCTCGCGATACGGCTGCCTATTCCGGGTTTCTTGCCGGGCTGTTTGAAGCCGACGTCAGGTGGGACCTCTTTACTTCGATCAGCATTCCACAGCCGAGTCCGGCTGCCCTCGATTTCCTCGAACAATTTAAGATCGCCCTGATACCACTGGACCCTGAGCGGGTTGACAGTGAGGGGGAGCTGCCTGAGCCGGTCTTGAAAAGACTGGCAGAGATCGGCGCGTTCGGGATCAAAATCCCTCATCGCTACGGCGGACTGGAGTTGACTCAATCTGAGTACCAGAAAATCGCCACCCTCTGTGGCAGTGTGGACACGTCGCTGACGGTGCTGTTGTCGGCCGCGCAATCGATTGGTGTGCCAGAACCGTTGCGCCTGTTCGGAACAGAAGCCCAGAAGGCCAAGTATCTTCCGCGGCTCGCCCAGGGAGAAATTTCAGGGTTTGCGCTCACGGAACGAAACGTGGGCTGCGACATCTCCAAAGTCGAGACCTGCGCTGTCCGCGTTGCAGAGAATGGAAAAACCGTTGCCTATCGTCTGACGGGGGAAAAATTCTTCATTACAAATTCTGCGAAGCAGGACGGCGAGTTTCTCGCCTCCATGCTGGTCGTCATCGCACGAATCGTCGATCGGCCGGAGGAACTCCACGACCCGCAGGCCCAGAAGCGATATGGGGCCTTCATCGTGGAAACCCATTGGCCTGGGTGCTCTGTCACTCGTTTGCGTTTCGAGGGCGTGAGGGGGATTTACAATGGTATCCCGACGTTTCACGACGTCTACGTCCCGGTTGAAAACCGGTTGGGGACCGAAGAGGATGGCCTGAGGATCGCGCTGGCCACGCTCACCGTCGGTCGACTGACACTTCCCGCAGCCTGTTTGGGGGGCCTCAAGCAGTGCCTGTCGGTGATGCGCTGGTGGGGAGGCACGCGCGTCCAGTGGAACAAACCGATCGGCGAACATACGTTGATCGGTGAAAAGCTCTGTCGTGCCGCGGCCTATACGCTGGCGCTCGACGCCGTCATGGCGTTCTGTGGCGCCTGGGCCAAGAAGAAAGGCGACCTTCGGTTGGAGTCTGCCGCCGCTAAAATTATCGGAAGCGAGTGGTATTGGGATGTGGTCAACGATCTGTTCCAGGTGCGCGGGGGGCGTGGATTCATGACCGTTGAATCGCAGCGTAAGAGCGGCGAGCCAGGTATTCCGGTCATGCGCATGCTTCGTGACGCCCGTATTAATCTGGTGTGGGAAGGGACGAGCGAAATTTTGCGTATCTGGATGGCGCGTGAGGCCCTCTCGCCCTATATCGATCAGGGTATCGCTTTTCTTCAAGGATCACCGTCAGACAAGATCGCGGCACCGCTGTACTATGCGCGCATGGCGCTTCGCTCTTGCCTCCCTCTTTCGAGCCCAGTGAGCACTTCGGCGATGTTCGGACAAGACTATGCCCGGTGGGTTCGTTTTATCGAAGCATCTTCTCGCCGCCTGACACGATCGACGCTCGTGGCAACGCTCCGCCATCGCCAGGGTTTGCACAATAAACAACTGCTCCTCAAGGATTTAGTCGACGACAGCCTTGCGCTCTTTCCGATGGCCGCGATCATCTGGTATGCCTCTCAACCGGAGATGCGGACGAAGCCAGGCCTCTCCGAGCTTGTCACCTATTTCTGCGAGGAGATTGCGGATCGTTTGAGTCCTCCTTCCTCTCTGGCGAGAAGAATCCGCAGACATAAAAAAGACAGCACCGTCTACCAACTGTCGAAGGCCATCATGCGCGGCGAGTATGCGTGGCTTGAGGAGGGGATTGTGCCGTTGGTAGAGAAATGACTGAGTGGCGCGTGGGGAATAGTGAAGGTCAAGGGCGATCTCGAACGGAGTCGCCGGGACAAATCTCGTGAACAAGAAACAACAAGCGGTCATCATCAGCGCAGTGCGAACACCGATAGGGAGCTTCAACGGGCTGTTCGGCTCACTACCCGCAACGAAGTTAGGCAGCATTGCCATCGCGGAAACACTAAAGCGCAGTGGTGTTTCTCCCGAGCGCGTAGACGACGTCTATATGGGCTGCGTCTTGAGTGCCGGACTCGGGCAGGCACCGGCCAGACAAGCTGCGATCGGAGCCGGGATTCCCCACTCTGTCGGTGCGACGACGGTCAACAAGGTCTGTGGCTCGAGCCTTATGACCGTGATCATGGCTGCTCAGGCCATTGCGCTCGGCGATGCGAGGATTGTTGTGGCGGGCGGCATGGAAAACATGACTCGTGCGCCCTACTTGTTGGAGAAAGCGCGGCAAGGCTATCGGCTGGGACATGCGGAGCTGGTGGACAGTCTGATCAAAGACGGCCTCTGGGATGTCTATAACAATTTTCATATGGGCGAGGGCGGCGAACTCTGTGCGGCAAAGTACGGTCTCACAAGAAGAGAAGTTGACGATTTCGCCTTGGAAAGTTACCGCCGCGCACAGGAGGCCGTTGCGACTGGGATCTTTACGCGCGAAATCGTGCCGGTTGATGTGCCGCAACGGAAAGGTGCGCCATTGACCGTGACTGACGATGAAGAACCGGTCCGCGTCAATCTGAGTAGGATGCGTGAACTCAAGCCGGCGTTTAGAGAAGACGGTGTCCTGACCGTTGGGAATTCTCCCTCCTGTAACGACGGGGCAGCAGCGTTGGTCGTCATGGCTGAAGAGGAGGCCGTGCATCGCGGGCTCACGCCGATGGCGCGCATCGTTGGATATGCTGGCGCGGCTTTGGCGCCAGAGTGGTTCACGCTGGCACCAATCGAGGCGATCAAGTCGGTGCTCAAGAAGACGGGCCTTTCGATGCGCGACATCGACCTGTTTGAGATCAATGAAGCCTTCTCCGCCGTTTCCCTCGCCATCAATCGGGAATTAGGGCTTGACCACGAGAGAGTCAACGTCAACGGTGGGGCCATCGCACTGGGCCATCCGATCGGCGCCACAGGTGCGCGGATCCTTACGACTCTGCTCCACGCCATGGAGGTTCGTGATGTCCGACGAGGGTTGGCCAGTCTCTGTATCGGGGGCGGAGAAGCGTTGGCGATAGTCGTGGAGCGACCGTGATCCAGGCAAAAGGTATTGAGCGAAAGGCGCAAGGTAAGACAAGCCGACTCACTTGCTCCTGCTCGAGCGGGGCATAGAATTCGATGCTGTCACACTATCGGCTTAGGTGGTACGGGATATGGAAGGGGAATTGGTTGGAAATTTTGGTGGGCCTGGTAGGGGTTGAACCTACGGCCCGCTGATGAAGAGAAGCGGGCCGGTACGAACCCGCGTCCATTTCAAGGAGTGTGTTTCAACCACTCAGGGCGCTTACTTGCCCTTCCCCTTCAACTCGATCGTTTCCATGATGGGTTTTGCCAGGTACAGTTTTCCCCACGTGCGCCCTGTAATTTCTTCTAACATCCCATTTTTTTGTAGAAGCATCACGGCCTGTCTCGCGGTGGGGTTGGAGACCTTGAGGACATGCTCAGCCCGTGAGACAGACATATACGGGTTCAGAAAGAGTTCATCCAATAACGCCAACGCTTTTGCTTTGTCGCGAAGGCGAGCACGGAACTTTTCACGAAGATCCATAAGGCGGCCAGCCTGTCCCACTGCTTCAAGCGCAATTTCTGTGACGCCGGCAATGAAGAATCGCAGCCAGCTTATCCAGTCTCCGTGAGTTCTAACTCGTTGCAGAAGATCATAGTAGTCTTGGCGATGGGCCTCTATATAAGAGGATAGGTAGAGCAGGGGTTGCGGCAGCCGACCCCGCTCGATGAGAAAGAGTGTGATCAAGAGCCTTCCCAGTCGACCATTTCCATCCAGAAACGGGTGAATCGCTTCAAACTGCTCATGCATGATGGCGCACTGGATGAGATCGGGGAGCGTATTCCGCTCGTGGAGAAAGCGTTCCCAATCTCCCAACAGGTCGTCCAAGTATTCCGGTGGCGGAGGGACATAGGGAGCTGTTTCGATGGTGCTTCCTGATGGGCCAATCCAGTTTTGACTGCGGCGAAACTCTCCGGGCGTCGCTCGCTCGCCTCGTACTCCCTTCATCAGTCGCCCGTGCATCTCTCGCACGAACCTGAGCGAAAGAGGGAGCTTCTGTAACCGTTCGAGACCATGTTCCATCGCCGCGACATAATTCCGTACTTCCTGAACGTCATGATCTTCGGTGCGCTGTTTTGGCTCTTCCATCTCATCTATTAACAGATCGGACAAGCTGGCTCTCGTCCCCTCGATACGGGAGGACAAGACCGCTTCGCGTCGGACGTAAGGGGCGATCAGGAGGTGAGGGTTGGGGAGATGTCGGCCTAGTCCTGAAAGTTCACTGAGGGCGGCATCGGCCCGAGACAGCGATAGCACAAACTGGGCATCGTATGTGAGTGCGGGTGGCAGCTTGGCCGGAATGAAGGCCGTATAGCCGGTGGGTGTCCGGATAACTTTTCCCGCGCTCGGAGCTCGGAAGTCTTTTGGATTCATAGCCTGGGAATTCTGAATGTAAGGCGACTTGCAAAGCGCTTTTAGCTTTGAAAGAAATATAGGTTATTCTTTCAAAGAAAGAGAGGCTTTGCAAGGACTCTTTCAGACAGGGTGAATCTTGAGGGAGAGGGGTCAGAGCTTCAACGGCAGAAAAATAATTCACTCCCATCCGTCTACACGGTGTCTACACCGGCGACTTGGAGAAGGATTGCGGCTTGTACGTGGTTGATTTTGGTGGGCCGTGTAGGGGTTGAACCTACGGCCCGCTGATTAAGAGTGGCAGCAGGGCAATAATTCGAACAGCTCGATGTTGCGAAGGTTTCCCCGTTTATCGTTGAAAATCATGGGCTTGCTGGGGTTCTACTGATTCCATTGCTTCTACTGAATTCGGTTGTTTTTGAAGAATTTGAGCACAAATTTAGCACACCTGGTTGGGGTGAATTTCTCGCGGGTGAAAGAGTCTGTAGCGGATCATTTTGAAATGCCCTGATCTTGCCTGTGCCTAAGCGGTCAGGCATAGTGGCGCATGGCGAAAAAGAAAGCATCCACCGATGTGAACGTCACCGCAGTCGAAATCCTTCAAGCGGCAATGGGCGCGACCCCCGAGACTGATTCTCGCAATGGGAAACCATCTAGAATCCTGCCGCTGTCGCCCTCGGGCACCTGGGAGGGCTGAAAGGCGGATAGGTTAGAGCGAGAAAACGCTTACAGCATAAGAGCCGCCTTCTCGCGAAAAAGGCTGCTACGGCCAGGTGGGAAAGCCACAAAAGCGGAAACGTCCATAAGTTGTTGATACGCTAGAGCCTCTGCGCTACATCTAGGGGGGCATTGACACCATGTAGCAGGGTGATACATTATGAATGACCCCACTGATTTGGATCAACCGCCGCAGTATTCAATTGAAGTTGCACGGGCTATTTTCAAGAAATCTGTCCGGCAGGGGGCATTCATCTCTACGAAGCATGCTCGTAAGAGGATGCATGAGCGTCAAGTTGATAACAACGATATGCTGAGCCTTGCGCGAACAGGTGTTGTTCTGAATGCACCAGAATTGGATGTTAAGACCAATGAGTGGACCTACAGAATTGAATCCGACAGTCTTCGACTCAAAGCCGTTTTTACTA
>VFKF01000504.1 GCA_009885705.1 Nitrospira sp.
ATGGGGCGACGAGTAGGAAGAGACTCGCGAATGCGCGCCGCGACGGTATGCCCGACGGTTCCTGGTTGCTGTCGCCAGATATCCTGAATCGGTTTCGCGGCGCAGAAATCGGCTGAGTACCCTAAGAGGCGAGCGGCTTCACCATTGACCGAGAGGATCTGGAGGCCACGATCGAGCTGGACGACCCCGATGGGGAGGGTATCCAATAGACCCTGATCGATCGGGCTGCGAGACGTGGAAGGTGGGGAAAGAGGCGCCCCTTTCGCCTTCCTTGCCGTTGACTGTTTCATCATGCCGCCTCCGGTTCAGTGCTCTCAAGAAACAGGGCCACATTGACTCGTTCCTGAAGAGGATCCAGTACCTTGGTGATGGTTCGCGCCGGAGCCCCAACTGCCTGGGCGCCAAGATCGACGAGAATCGGGGTGAGATAGGATCCCCCCTGCGCTCCCGTGATCACTTTGATGATCGGCTTGAGTCGCTGCGTGGGGTTCATCCCCACGACCACCGCCTGTTCTGTGGTGTTCAACTGGATCAGACTGCCAATCGGATAGACGCCCAGACTGCCGATCATGGCTTGGATCATCTCTTTGGCATATTGTCCTGTATCCCCAAGACGAAACAGCTGTCGAATGGCATCGTGCGGCAACATGGCCTGGCGTCCTCCACGGCGACTCACCATGCCGTCATAGGTGTCCACCAGGCCAACGAGCTGGGCTAAGATGGAGAGGGAATCGCCCTGGAGTTTGTGCGGGAACCCCTTCCCATTGGGAAACTCATGATGTTCCAGGACAATCCGGACGACCGCTTCCCGGTCTTCTTTCGCCTCTTTTAAGATCGCCTGTCCCAGAGCCGGATGTTGTTCCATCACTGTTCGCTCCTGCTCCGTCAAGTCATGATTTTTCCGGTAGAGATTTCGCGGCAATCGGATATAGCCGATGTCATGCAGCAGCGCGCCGGCGCCGAGCGCTTCTATCTTTCCCTCCGGTATCCCATAGGTTTGCGCGACGATGAGGGTGAGGGTGCAGACATCGAGGGCATGCGACGCCAGCGTGCGATCGAACCGTTTCATTTTCTGGAGAAAGAGAAGGCTGAGCATCCCGGCGCTGTCCTCCAGGACCCGCGCGAGCACATTCGAGACGACTAGTCGCAAGGTAGCTGGGGATGGGACGATGCCTGCTTCCAACTCTTCAAACATGCGCTCCATTGAGCTGATGGCTTCGGTGTAAGTCTTTTGTGCCTCCGCAGCGTGCATGGAGGCCAGTGCTGAACGGGGTTCCTCCTGCAGGTTAGGGGACTGCGCCAGAGCAGGTTTTCCTTCTATGGCAGGAGCGAGCTGTGCCGCTTCCTCTGATGATGAGGCAGACGTTCCTGCAGGGCTCGGCTGAGAGGAGGCGGTTGACTGTTCGACGTTCGGGGACAGTGCGGCCCCCTGATTGCCGGGTGACTGCTGTGCATTTGTCGGTTGTGATGGGCTGTTTGTAGTCCCAGGTCGGTGATCAGCGATCTTGTGCTCGGCCATAGAGGGTGGCGTATTGTGCGCTGAATCAGACGGATGCAGTCGATCCGTAGGGCGTGGATGATTCGGTTGAGATGCCTCCGTCGATGTTGTGCCCTTAGCGGACGTCTCTTCAGGGGTTGTCTGTTCCTGTAAGTCTGGTGAAGGAGGTATTTCTCCAAGAGGCAGAAGTTCAAGATCGAGACCCTGGTTTGGGTCGATCTTCAGCTCTCGGACTCCGCATTGTCTGAGGAGTTGGATGTCTCCGGCATGGCGGATAAGACGTTTATGAATAAGAAAAGGGGTTCGATACCAGGGCTGGTCCATCCCGACGATAAACATGCCAGGTTTGAGTTGGTCGATCGTAATCGTTTTCACTGATTTCATGTGTAAGACCTATGGATATTGAGTGCCGGATGGTCGAACGTAATAAATAGATGAATCGGGTCGTGAGCGCAGAGCTCTGCCCATTGTGCTATCGGCATCTATTGAGCAGGACTTGATCTAAGTGAAGGAAATTCCAGCGCAACGTACTACGGTTCAGCCCCATCTTGTTACCTCAAGATTCTGGCCTCGGCACCGATAGAGTTCATCAGAGCCCGTTGCTCTTCGATGGCAACGACCCAGGGCGATAGACTGAAGGCTGACAACCGTGAAGCGGCGTCCGGATGCGGAGCGAAATACGTTTCATGCTGTATAGGTGTCAGCCTTCAGTCTTCAGCCTATTCACCTGAGTAGTGACAATGCGAAAACGGATATTCATCGATCAGCTAAAAATCGGCATGAAGGTCGAGAAACTCGACCGTTCCTGGCTGGCGACGCCGTTCTTGCGTACCCGGTTTACGATCACGACCTCGGAACAAATTGCCAAACTGCATGCCAGTGGCGTCCAGCAACTCGATGTCGAGACGGATGACGCCGGCCTAGAGTCCGGTTCGATTGCCCCAGCGATGGAAGTGGAGGCTGACATCATGCAGCCGATCGCTCCTCCTCCGGAACCGAAACCATCGACCGTCCCATTCGACGAGGAGCTACCAGCATCCAGACAGGCCTACAGTGCTGCGAAAATCATCATTCAGCAGTCGATGGACGATGTTCGGATGGGCCGCGCATTGAATATGGAGGCGGTCAGTGAAGTGGTTGGGAGTATGGCGGACAGTATCTTGCGCAGCCCTGATGCTCTCACCAGTTTGAGTCGCGTCAAACAGTTCGATGAATACACCTTCTTCCATTCCGTCAACACCTCTATCCTGGCCCTGTCGGTAGGACGGCATCTCGGGTATGCACGCGAGTCATTGATGCAGTTGGGGACTGGCATGTTGTTGCACGACATCGGGAAAACGAAGATTCCGCTTGAGATATTGAATAAGCCGGGGCGATACGAGGCCGGCGAGTTCGAGATCATGAAGCATCATGTGCTGCGCGGGGCGGAGATCCTCTCGAGTACCACCGGCCTCACCGACGTGTTTCTCAAGCCAATCCTGGAGCATCATGAACGTGTGGATGGGACCGGGTATCCCCATCGTCGGCCTAAAACAGACCTCAGCGAATTCGGACTCATTGCCGCCATTGTTGATATCTACGATGCCGTCACGAGCGATCGCTGCTATCACAAAGGGAAAACGCCGCACGATACGCTGCAGCTGCTCTATCAATTGGGGGCAAAGGGCCATGTCGATGGCGCGCTGGTTCAGCAGTTCGTCCAGGTCGTGGGGGTCTATCCCGTCGGATCCTGTGTCTCGCTCAGCACAGGCGAAACGGCGATCGTGAAGCAAATCAATCACCACGATCCCCTTCAACCGATCGTCCTCTTGGTCACGGATGAAGCCGGACATCGGCGATCGTCTGCTCTCGATCTCGACCTGTCCGCGCAGACTCGCCACCCGAAACGGACGATTGCGTTGATCCTCGATCCATCCACGGTGGGGATCGATCCCCGCCATTATCTTGACAAGGAAACGACATGACGGAACCGGAATATGCGCCCTCACGTTCGTCGATTCTCATGGTTGGATTACCTCTTCAGCTGGTGATCGGGTCCGACCAGGGAAAGGTCAATTGCGGGTCCACCTTGCTGGGCTGGAAAGAGCGGGCCTGGCTGATTTGCGAATGGCCGTTTCATTTTGGCCAAGCCGTTCACTGCGAACCTGGCACCAGGTGTCTCGTGCGGTATCTGGTAGACGGCAAGCTCATTGGTTATGAGAGCGAGGTTCGCACCACCCAGACCTCCCCGGTTCCACTCCTGTATCTTGCGTTCCCCCAAACCGTGGAGGAGATCCACCTTCGTAAGTCTGTGCGCGTACCCAGCAACGAGCCGCTTCTCCTGGTCCGTGTCGATAGTGGTGGAATGGTCTATGCCGATGCGACCGGGAACCCGACGATGGGCGGCCTCGTACAGGACCTCAGCGTGACGGGCTGTCGAGTGGTCTTTCAGCAGCCGCATCTCAATTTGCAGCAGGGCTCCAGCGTCAAGTTGGAATTCGAGTTAATCGGCATCGGACATGTCAGTGATCTCAGCGGCGTGATTAAGAATGTGACCGAACAGGGGAATACCAAGTCCATCGGGATCGAGTTTCGTTTTAATGGGAAGGAATGTATCGAGTATCGCGGATGGGGAGGGACTGTGAAAAAAGCCATCGAGTATGCGGTGCTGCAAAAGGATCATATGCTCGGCGTACCGCCGGGTCCGGTCACGTTTGAGTCGACCTAACCCGAGCTCAATTGGTCATAGACGATATCCGATAGGCCTGCGTCATATGCCGCATCTTCGATGCGTCAAACTTGACAGAGTCGTCATTCTCCCCCTGTGCTGCCACGCCCATCCAGGAATCATCTTGCCACCCTGCCGGTAACTATTGCCTAGCGCGTGAGACAGAGCGCTGGCTGTTTCGACCAAAAGCCCCAAATATTGAGTCATTCCTAAGATATTCCCTGCGGCACGCGAATTGAATTCCTCGTTCACATCTCTAGAAGGTTGCGGGAACAGGATTGTGTCCGCGAGAGCTTCGATGGTCTGGTGTGTGGCCCAAGAGTAGTGTTCCAGGATGCTTAAAAAGGCCGTCCAGCAAGGCCGCAGCCGACGAACGCACCGGAGGCGTAGCCTCAGGGCTACGTTGAGGATGCGTTCGAGGCGACCTGCCTGCGCGAAGCCGCTTCGGCGAAGGCAGGGAACGAAGCTGGCGGTCTTTTTCAGCATCCTGTTAAGCGGTAACGGCTACGGGTAGGCGAGGGACTCAAGTTTTGATCCAGCTTGTCGATAGAGTAATCACTCACTGTATGAATGGTGCATGTTGGCAAAAACCGTAGAGAGCTTTTACAGACCCACCCCCGCGAGGCGAGAACTGCTGGCCTTGTGGTCATTGGTGGAATGCGAGCAGATCAGCCAGCAAGAACTGGGCAGGCAAATCGGCGTGAGTAGTGCGATGGCGCATAACTACGTACAGGCCTTGGTGGACCATGGCTATGTCATGACGAGCGGCGAGACGAATCGAAGCATGCGATATCTCGTGACAGCCACCGGCCGCATACGGTTAGCGACGTTGATGCGCGAGTATGCGAGTGAAATTGCGCGCATGTATTCGATCGCCAAGACCGAAGTCGAGAAACGGCTCCACCAATTGTGGAAAGAGGGCATCCAAGCGGTCGTCGTCTTCGGGGCTGCAGAGACTGGGGAGTTGATCTATAGCGCCGTGAAATCCACGCCCATGCGTATCGTCGGCTGGGTCGATAACGACGTGGCCAAACATCAGCAACGATTTGGGGACCTGACCGTATGTCCCCCCGACACCATTGAATCATGTCGGCCGGATGCGGTGCTCATTGCCTCGTCGGGCCAGACTGACGATATCCATCGGCAGCTTCGTCATCTCTCAAAGAAAGGGATCGCCGTTGTCACGCTCTAAGAGGCTCCTCACAGATTGCGAACCACAGTCCTATCGCGCAGGGGTCATCGGATTGGGCCAGATCGGCAATCTGTTCGATGAGGATCCCAAGCGCAAAGAGATCTGGACCCACACGGGGGCCTATTTGGCGCTGCCGGATGTCACGCTGACAGCCGGGGCCGATTCGGACGAGGATCGCCGTCGTCGTTTTCTCTATCGCAGCGTGAGTGCCACCGCATACGTGGATTATCAGTCGATGCTGCATGCGGAGCGCCTAGATGTCGTGAGTGTCTGTACTCCGACTGCGCTGCATCATGAGATGGTTCTCGCTGCGGTGAAAACCGGTGTCCGCGCGGTCTTTTGTGAAAAGCCCTTGGCGGCGACGCCGGAACAGGCTGCGGAGATGGTCGAGGTGTGCCAATCCGCCGGGGTGTTGTTGGCCGTCAACCATACGAGGCGCTGGGAGCCGATCTATGTGCGAGCGAAACAGCTGGTCCAGGATGGTGCGATCGGTCGCATCGAAGCGATCGTCGGCTATTACCCTGGGAAAGTCTTCACGATGGGCACACACCTTTTCGATCTCATGCGGTTCTTCGGCGGGGACGTGCAATGGGTTTGTGGTCAGTCCCCCGATTCCAGGATTGCCTCGGATGAAGAGGGGAGCCTGTCCGGACAACTACAGTTTCGTTCCGGTGCCACGGGCTGCATCATCTCCGGTTGGGACCGGAGCAACCATGTCTTCGAACTGGATCTCGTCGGCAGTACAGGACGATTACGCCTGTCCGGTGACGGAGCGGCGATGGATCTGTCCCGATTCACGGAGAGCCCACGGTATTCCGGTTATCGAGAGCTCGCGAAGGGCGAGGAGATCGGGCGGTGTGGCCGCGAGGAACAGTCGCAGGGCAGCCGCCTGGTGACCGCGATGCGCGACGTGATCGATTGTATCGGTACTGGAAGACAGCCGGCCTGCAGCGGACAGGACGGCCTCGCAGCAGTGGACATCGCCTGCGCGCTCCGCGAGTCGGTCGCACATGGCAACAGCCGCGTGGAGTTGCCTCTGATTGAGGTTGCAGTTTCTAGTTCCGGGTTTCAAGTTTCCGAAAAACAGGTTCATGAAACATGAAACTAGAAACTCGAAACGGGGAATGTTGTGGAGAGAACCAGGAGGTGAATCGAGTGAAAACTTTGGTGGCGGCAAGTAAGTTAGCGCTCCTGGGAGGAACGCCGGTCCGCAGCAACCCCTTTCCTCCGTACCCCACCATCGGGGATGAAGAAAAAAAAGCGGTGATGGAGGTCATGGATTCCGGACACCTGTCGAGTTTCTCGGCCAGCCGGCAGGGATTCCTGGGCGGTGAACGGGTCCAAGCGTTCGAGACAGCCTTTGCCGCCTACCATTCGATGACCTATGGGGTGGCCTTCAACTCGGCGACGTCCGGACTGCATGCAGCCGTCGCTGCCTGTGGTGCCGGCCCTGGCGATGAAGTCATCGTGCCTCCCTATACGTTTACGGCTACCGCGACCGCTGTGTTGCACCACAATGCCATTCCTGTGTTTGCCGACGTCGACCCCGTGACCTTTTGTATGGATCCCCGTTCGTTCGAAGCGGCCATCACGCCGCGCACCAAAGCCGTCATTCCCGTCCATCTGCTCGGCCATCCGGCGGAGATGGACCAGA
>VFKF01000082.1 GCA_009885705.1 Nitrospira sp.
CGATCGAGTCTGGCGAGCGGCTATACCGGGCCAGCGCATAGGCGGATTTCTCGGGCGGCATGGGTGCCAGCGCGATGACACGACGGGTCGGTTGATCGATACTCATGAGACGTTCCCTGACATAAACATAGGCCGCGAACTATACGCCCGCGCGGCAGTCGGTGCAAGAAGGCGCGACGTCGTTCATGACGCGGCAACAGATTTGGTCTTGCGAGGACGCTTCACAGTCGACGAACGACCCTCTTCGGCCTTCGTTGACTTGCCTGCTACCCGCCGTTATAGTCCCGAATCTTTCACGATAGTTGCTGGCTATGGATACGATCAAGGGCATCAAGGGCGTCAAAGATATCCTTCCCGAGGAGACTCCCCGGTGGCGTTTCATCGAAGATGCCGCGCGGCGCTGGGCGTTGGCGTACGGATATCAAGAGATCCGAATCCCTATCTTCGAACTCACGGCGCTCTTCGCCCGCAGTATCGGCGCAGCCACGGACATCGTGGAAAAAGAGATGTATACCTTCCCCGACCGGGACGGGACTTCGCTGACGCTGCGCCCGGAAGGCACAGCCGGGACGGTCCGCGCCTTCATCGAGCACAATCGTGCGGCCGAGCCGCTTCCGCAAAAGTATTTTTATATCGGTCCGATGTTCCGCCATGAGCGTCCGCAGGCGGGACGTCTCAGACAGTTCCATCAATTCGGGGTCGAGTCGTTCGGCACGGCGGATCCTCGCGTCGATGTCGAGGCGATTGCGCTGCTCTGGCGGCTGCTTTCTGATCTCGGCCTGCCGGACTTGACGCTGGAGATCAATAGTCTTGGGGGTACCGGCGACCGCGCCGCGTACAAACCGATCTTGCTCGCCTTTCTCTCACAGCACGAAGCCAGCCTCTGTGCCAACTGCCGGCGCCGCATGGAGACGAATCCGTTACGCGTATTGGATTGCAAGATTCCGGACTGTCGAGCGGCGACTGAATCGGCGCCCAAGCTCACCGAACATCTTTCTCCTGAGGCCAGAGCCCATTTTGACCAGGTCCTGGCCGGTCTCACCGCCATCGGTGTCCCCTACCAGTTGAATCCTCGTCTGGTGCGGGGACTCGATTACTATTGTTTGACGAGTTTTGAAATTACCTCGACCCACTTGGGCGCTCAGAACGCGGTGGGCGCCGGAGGCCGCTACGACGGCTTGGTGGAGACGCTGGGCGGCCCCTCTGTTCCTGCTATTGGATTTGCAGTCGGGCTTGAGCGTGTGTCGTTGATGCTTCCGGAAACTGCCTCGTCTTCGTTACATGAGTTGCTCTATTATGTCGCGGCCTTCGGAGAGGCAGGGACGAAGCTCGGTCTGGTGCTCCTGGACGAACTCCGTCGAGTTGGGCTGTCTGCCCAATGTGACTATCGTGCCGCCACCCTTAAAGCTCACCTGCGCCAAGCGGATCGATCGAAGTGCCGCTATGCCATTCTTCTGGGCGACGATGAAGCCAGTCGCGGTGCGGTCATTCTCCGTAACCTCGAGACGAAGGCGCAAGAGGAACTCCCTCTCGCAGGGCTCGCCTCTCTCCTCAAGTCCCGCAATCTCGCCGGATAGATATCCACATTTTCAGTCTTGACTTTGTGTGGAAAAACTCGTAGTCTCGCC
>VFKF01000313.1 GCA_009885705.1 Nitrospira sp.
GAGAAGCCGGTGACAGGCGAGACGGTGATCCGTGAAGCGAAGGAAGCGGTGACGGCCACTAAGGACTATACGGTTCAGCAGAAAGATGCCTTTCAACGCAAGGTGCAAACGGAGCTGGATGAGATGCAGGTACGCATCACGCAATTGCGTGGGAAGGTCGAGCATGCATCGGTGTCGGCCAGAGCGGAGATCCAGAAGTCGATTGAGGAAGTAGAGAAGAAGAAAGAGCTGGCCAGCAAAAAAGCGCAGGAGATTCATTCCGCCACGGCGTCGTCTTGGGAGCAGGTGCAGTCGAAGGCGGTGGCGGCGATGGACGATCTTCGAGAGTCGCTCAACCAGACCCTCTCACATTTTTCGTCACGGTAGATCCATGAAATATGCCCTCTATCCCGGTTGTGCGGCCCAAGGGGCGACCCCGGAGCTCTATCAATCGACGCGAGCCATCATCGGCCGGTTGGGGATTGAGGTCGTCGAGCTCTCTGCTGCGGCCTGCTGCGGCGCCGGGGTGGTGACGGAAGTGCATCCCGATATGGCTCTGGCGATCAACGCCCGGACCTTTGCGCAAGCCGAACAGCTTGGCCTGGACGTCATGACGATCTGTGGCACCTGCCAGGGGGTGATGAGTGCCGCCAATCGGCGGTTGAAGACAGAGGCGGGGACGCTGGATCGTATCAATGCGCTTCTGGCGCCGGAAGGACTGGCCTATCACGGCCGGGTTCAGGTCAAGCATCTCCTCTGGATTGTGGTGCGAGACATCGGGCTGGCTCGCCTTGGAGCTCTGGTTTCCACACCGATGCACGACTTCCGCATCGCCCCGTTTTATGGCTGCTACATTTTGCGTCCCTCGTGGGATCTGGGGTTCGACGATCCTGAAAATCCGCAATCCCTCGAGCAGCTCATTAAGGCCGTCGGTGGTGAGCCAGTGCCCTATGCCGGGAGAACCAAATGTTGCGGATTTCCCATCATCCTTGAAAAGGAAGCCATTGCCGTGGCTATGGCAGGGACGCACATGAAAGAAGCCAAGGAGCAGGGAGCCGACTTCATGGTGACACCTTGTCCCCTCTGCCATATGAGTCTGGATATTTATCAGGACCGGGCTGGTCTTGCGGTGAAGACTGAGCTCAACTTGCCGATTTTGCATCTGCCGCAGTTACTGGGTTTGGCGATGGGAATTCTGCCAAAGGAGTTGGGGCTCTCGCACCATTTGATCTCGGTCGATTCTATTTTGGCGACGCATGAGCGCCGCCAAACGCATCCTAACCGTCAAGAAGGAACCGTCACATGAACGTTGTGAATCTGTCGGACTATCAGCAGTTTAGCAGTGAGAAGATGAAGAAGAATAACATGTTTGAGACGTCACGATTCTTCTGCGACATCTACTGCTTCGAGCCGGGTCAGGAACAGAAGGGACATATTCACGGCGAGCAGGATAAGGTCTATCTCGTGCTTGAGGGCCAGGGCACCTTTCAGGTCGGGTCAGAGAAACAGGTGCTCAGCGCAGGGCAGGGGACGATGGCGCCGGCCGGGGAAGAACATGGGGTCAAGAATCACACAAGCCAGCGTCTCAAAGTCTTAGTGTTCGTGTCGCCGAATCATTCGTAAGGCGACAGTGAGCCTGCCCTATTTCCTGCTCGTTAAATAGTGGAAGCCACGGGGTAAGTCAGGAGTGGCCTTGTCCTTGTTCAGGTTGCGGGCACATCCAACCGCAAGATTCGTTGGGTGTGGGGATTTCTGCTCGTGTTTTCTTTGTGTTTCTTCGCCTCCGCTAGATGATGCCGAGAGTGGGAGCTCTCGGTCATGTCCTGTTAGTGATCCTGCTTTTTGATGATTGGATCGATGTCTTTCTGTGCTTCAACCGTGTAGCGGCCTGACGGATGATCCAACACCTCGTTCGCGTAAAGCCTGCCGGTCGGGGCTGGGACCGCAATCTTGGCTTCCACGGTCCCCTTCGGGCCGATGGTGACGGTTTGCTCGGTCGTAGTATGGATATAGGGGTGCCAGACCACCAGCTTATAGGTGCCAGCCGGCACATCGGTCATGGTGAACCGGCCCTGCTCGTCCGTCTTGGCAAAATAGGGATTGGTGATGGCCAGGCCCCAGCTCTCCATGTATACGTGGAAGCCGCATTGCATGACGAAGATCCGGCGACCCTTGCTCAGATTGACCAGTTGCTTCATCGGTGGGCCGGCCATGTGCTGATGATATAACCCGGCATCGCTGCGATCCTTGAGATTTCTCGGGTGCTGCGGATTCATTGGCAGGGGGACGTTGAAGAGCACGCGCGCTCCCAAGTGCGAGGTTTCATAGGCTTGAATATCGTGCATGACGGGGTCCATGTTGACCACCGTCACCGTTTGATCGTCCCGCACGATGGTCGTAAAGGGGAGGAACAGGCAGTCTCGTGCCTCGATCTGCGGCACGGTCTTTTCAACGAAGGGTTTACCTTTGTCGATCCCTTCCAGATAGACGACCACATCTCGAAACTCGCCCGCTGGCCCGATCTGGAACGGTTGCAGGATGCGCCAGCCCTGTCCATCAGAAATACGCCCGCAATAGTACTGGTCTGGTAACGTAATGAGGTTGTACCCCTTCGGCTTGGGCACTTTGCCCTCCAGCGTCACGGTGCCAACGATGGTGCCCCCTTCCGACACGACAGTTTCTTCATAGGCCAACACCGGATGTCCGAATCCGAGCGCGGCGAATATGACGGCTGCACGTACAAAACGCATGTGGAACCTCCTCGTTCTGAATCAGGGTCTTGGAATGAGTCTTTGGGCATGGGTTCAGGTATAAAAGTTGTCCGATCCAGGGTCGGCAGCGGGCCACACAGGTCCGGCCTTCTGCCATTCTACTGGGCGCAGGATAACATAGTTTAGGCTGGGAACGACCTTTTCCTGTGGCCCAGCACCACGTCGGGTTGCCGTCTGTCCTTATCGAGGCAGAGGTGCCATGACAGTTAAGAATCTATCAATGTCATGGCATGGGTGCAAGATCTGGGGCGTTCTTCTCTTAGCGGGGGCTCAAGGGGGCGGTGACGGTAATCGCTCCAGCAAGATCCCCGTCTCGATGTCCCTCTTTTGGATAACCTGAGATATCGAGATCGCCTTTTGGCTCACCGTGGCAGGTTAAACATGCCGGGACGTAATAGATCGGCATCACGACACGCAGGGTCTGTCCTTGATCGGTCAGCTCATTGACATAAGCCTCGGCCTTTGGTCGTCCCGAGAGCCATTTCAGCACCGACGCTTCGTAGTCATCCGGCTCGTTCTTCGGATTGCGAGGCCCCAGCGTCGTTTGCTTCAGCCGGACGCGCGATTGTTTGGAGAAACGCGCGGAAGCCTGGCTGCCATAGGTGGCCGGGATGAAGTTCTTGTAGCCGATTCCCCGTTGATTGATCACCACCTGGGCATCGCGGACGACGTCTTTGCTGGCGAGCACAAAGGCCGGCAAGAGTTCTTTCGCCATCGGTGGCAGCGTGATAGACGCAGGAGTGGTTTGGATCTTGGAGAGATCGATGCCTGTCTGTTGGCGAAACTCAATAACGAGTTGTTGCTCGAATGCCTCGGGAGTAAAACCCTTGTCTCCCTTATGTTGATCGTCGATCAGCAGTTGGTTTTGCTCGATGACCAATCGACCGGCTTTAAGTAGCTTGGCCAAGAGTCGAGCGGTCTCTTCTGCCTCTGCACGATCGACGGCCCAACTTGATGGCGGCAGAACGAACTGAACGGAGACGAACATCATGATGAGCACTGCAGTTAACGCGATCCACACCTTCTTCATGGAGCCTCCGTTCTTTCTCTTCAGCGAGTTGACGCTACTCTGCATGTGCCCTGGTCGTAATGTGCGACCATTTTCTCTACGTCGAAGGGCAGGCCTTCGGCAGCCGCCCGGCGTGGAAAGGCATAGGACTCCTCCAGCCATCGTTTCCGTATTGCGGTCAACTTGCCGGATTCGTCGAGTTTGAACAGCACATTATTGACGAACCAGCGCAGCCGGTAGCTCTCCTCCGCCATCACGACCGCGTATTGTCCGCGAGTGAACAAGAGGGGCTTTCCCGTGTCGAGTGTCAGGAGTCGCCAATCCTTTCGTACGCGAGTCACCATGAACTCAAGGACCGGCTCAGCTCCTAGGATCACGTCAATAGCAGGATCGGTGGCGGCATCGGCATGCTCAAATGCAGCCGGTAACGAATCGCACAACACCAGCCGGCTTGCTTTCAGATTCGCCTCGGCATAGAGGTGTGCCGCGGTCAATTCCTGCACCGCGATCGTGAGCCCGGCGAGTGCCTGTTCGTTCGCATCCACTCCATCCGGCGTAGACCGTTCTGCCTGAGCGCGGATATTTGTGCGTAGGCGCTCCATCATGTCAGCTCGTGCGGTGATCCCGCTGATGCCTCCATTGTAGAAGTAGGGAATGGAATAGGCGAACCCGGCTCGTGAGGGTGACGGCGTATTGGCAGCCACGGCTGAAACGAATAGGTCAAGCTGTCCCTCGTTCAGGAGCGTGAACAGATCTCGGAACCGAAATACGCGTAAGACCGGGGCGATAGGACTCCCGCAATGTTGCGAGAGGGCTGCCGTAATGTATTTGACGATCTCGACGTCGAGGCCAGTGATTCGAGCCCCCTCGTCGGTCCAGATGGCCGGGAACACAAATGGCCGGAAGGGTTCCGCTGCCATCCCGATGCGCACTGTCTGGCGGCGGCAGATGGAGTTCAGTTCATCGGTGGCGATCGGTGCCACATGCTGAACGGCGTCATAGATCAACCCACAGCCCTGTGTCATGAGGCTGAGCAGGAGGATCAGTCCATGCAGCCATGGACTAGGAAAAGATGGATTGCGCGTGCGCATCAGAATCGTATCCCTGTGGTCATGACCCACTGCTGGGCTTCTTTGTTGTCACCCAGGAAGTAGACCTGGAACTGACTATATTCTATGGCGATATCGAGCGATACGCCGAGGGCGAGCGGGAATCGTACGCCGAGCTGCCCTCCGATGAAATGCCCAGGAGAAGAAGGCCCAGCACCTGGCATGTTTGTGCCTGCAAGGAGTCCGACATAGGGCACGGCACGGTCTTCGAGCGGGCCAAATAAGAGGTGGCGGATCGTTCGGTTGATGGGCATTCCCTTTGGGAAATCCAGGATGTCGATGAAATTATTCCAGCGGGGATTGAGAAGGATGGCATGTTGATCCGTCTTGAACCCGCTGTACTCGCGGCTGTGCAAGCTGAAGTAGCGATAGAGAGTGCGCACCTCGATGTCGCCGTAGCGGAGGGCGGTGATTCCGGCTTGGACGGTGATCTCACGGTCGCTTGGCGCAAATGTCTGCTGGCGGAGTACGGCATCGAGATTAATCGGCCGGATGGGGAACCATTCGAGGAGCGCGTCCTGCGCGAGGACCGTCGAGGCGAGCAGGCTGGCCATCAGGAAAAAAGTTGTGACTGTGAGGTGGCGCATGAGGCGATGGGGCCGATACGGCTCGGAAGGTGTCAGTCGTGGTTGCCTCATGTGCGACGGTAGTTTTTCGGAGCGAGTGTTACTTGGCGGATGCCTCTGCCCCGGTATGCTTTGGCGCGGTGATGCATGATTGCATAATTTTGATCTGGCAGGAAAGGGTGGTGCCGAGTATCGTCTGAGCGACCGTGAGCATATCCTGTGCGGAGATTGTTCCCTCCTCGACATCGAGAAGTAGATGTCCCGGAACGCTGGTGCCATCGACCGCGAAGACTCCCTCGGTTTGCCTCAAGAGGGGTTCGAGCGTCTGCTGTGCCTCCTGACATTGTGAGCCTGACAGCATGAGGGCAATGCGTTCTTTCGGTGCGGCAGCCGAAGTAGGGGAGTGGAAGAGGAGCGTGGCCATGCAGATGGCTGTGAGGACTACGAACCTGGCGGGTACGACGTTCAACATGATGTGATACTCACGGGCGAGGGCCCATCGTCCTGTCAATTGAAGGGAGCGACCATAGGAGGCCGCTCCCTTCTTCTATCCCTTACTTTGCTGGCAGTACCCAAGGCACCATCGGCATGAGCGGCGCCGGTTTGGCATCGGGGCCCACCAGCAACACCGCAATGGCACCACGCAGCGCACCGGTGAGCGAATGGGTGACGAGTGGGTATGCACCGGCTGATTCAACCACGACGTCGAACGTGGCCGCGCTGCCAGGGCCAACGACATAGGTTTGGACTCCGTTCAGCTTGTTAGTGGGATTGCCGCTCTCGTAGACGTTGTCCCAGATTTCCCCGATTGGATGGAACGAGGAGAATTCATTCGGGCCTGCGTTGACGAAGTAGATCCGAACCCGCTCACCTGGCTTCGCATCCAGTTTGCCGCCGCCGGTCACGAACGGGTGATACTTGAAGATCCCGCCGTTGAACAGCATGTTGTCGTACTTGCGATCGAACATCGCCTGCACATCGTCAGGATTCTTGAAGAACTCGGACTGTACGAGGACATATTCACGATCGGCTTTGGCCCAGGCTTTTGCATTCTTCGGATCCACGATGATGGCGCCGAACATGCCGCGGGCGACATGTTGGATCATCGGAGGCGCACCGCAATGGTAGAAGAAGATGCCGGGCTTTTTGGCGACGAACGTATAGCTGATGGTCTCGCCGGCATTCACGGCCCGATAGTTCTTCAAGAAGTCGATTTCTGCGGCATGGAAGTCCATGGCATGAGGGTTCTTGTTCGTGGCGGGATTGGTTAAGGTGAAATTGATCGTGTCGCCTTCTGTCACACGGACGACCGGTCCCGGGACTGTGCCGTCAAAGGTCCATGCAGCATACTTCTCTCCGCTTCCCTCAACGACGATATCGGTTTCTACTGCCGTCATCGCGATGTTATGGGTCTTGGCCCATGCCGGCGCCGAGAGGGCGAGGCCTCCGACGAGTAGGCCTGTGAGGATGGCACGGGTGCCATAGTGGTGTCTCGATGATTGCATGGTCTCTCTCCTTCTCTGGTTGAAAATGGATGGACCCGCGGTTGTGTGAACCAACGGTCCTCTGCATTCAGGATTACGAATCCTATATGTCGACAAAAGCACCATACGCTAGGTTGATGGCAATAAACATGACATATATCATGTTTATGAAAATCGTTGCGAAAGGGGTGCGACGCGCGAGATTACGAGGCGGAGGCAAGGGCTTTCAGCCCTTTGAGGTCGCGAATGAGGAGGCGGTTCGCGGTGCCGGAGACCAACCGGTCACGCTTGAATTTGCTCATAATGCGAATGGTTGTTTCGGTGGTGATTCCGATCATGTTGGCCATGTCTTGCCTGGTCATCCGAACCGTCAGGCGGATTCCGTTCGGATCTGCGATGCCGTTACGGGCTGCAAGGTCCACGAGCAAGGAGGCGAGCCGCTGATCGGCGCGGTCGAGCGCGAGGTCTTTGGTTTTCTCCTGTGCTTCGTTTAAACGATTGCCCAGGTATTTAATGACTTCCATCGCGGCATCGGGATTTCGCCGGAGCATCTCGAAATAGGATTTCTTTTTCATCCGGAGAATGCTGACGTCTCCCATGGGCTGGGCCGAGCCTGGATGAGAGGCGCCGTCGAACGCGGCCGCGTCGCAACAGAAGAGATCCCCCGGCATCAGCATCTTCAGTGTACATTCCTTTCCCTCCGGCGTGGATTTCACGCACTTGACGGTTCCTTCCTTGACGATGTGGAAGTATTCGGTGGGATCGCCTTCGCGGAAGATGTAGTCGTGTTTGCCGTAACGGGTTTCGGTCAATTCCTGGAGCATGCGTTGACGGTCCGCGATGGACAGGATGTTCAGGAGGGGAATGCGGTCCAGCCCTTGAGGAAGGACTGGACCGGACGGCTTACTTGGTGATTTGCTTGGTCGCTTCGACAATCGAGCGTGCTCCGATCCCAAAGTGATCCACGAGTTCGTCCGGCTTTCCGCTGTGTGGAATGACCCGCACCGCGAGTTTGTGTACTCGTAACCCTTCTGGTCCAACCGCACTGAGGACCGCGTCGCCGAGCCCTCCGTGGGCATAGTGGTCTTCCACCGTCAGGATGCGTCCCTGGGTGGCTCGGGCACTGTCGATCAAGGTGGTGCGATCGATCGGTGCGATGCTGTAGAGGTCGATCACTCGTACGGAAATTCCAGCCGCCTTGAGCTGATCGTAGGCTTTGAGCGCTTCGAAGAGTGTCACGCCCGCTGCGACGATCGTGAGCACGTCCGAAGCGCTCTGGCGAAGGACCTTGGAGCCGCCGATCTGAAAACGCTCCTCTGGTCCATAGATGACCGGCGCTTTAGGCCGGCCGGCGCGGAGGTAGACCATGCCTTTGTGAGCGGCCGCTATTTCGACCAATCTGTAGGTGCAAGTGGCATCTGAAGGATAGAGCACGACGACGCCTGGTTGGGCCGCCATCATCGCGATATCTTCGAGTCCCATTTGTGAGGGACCGTCTTCGCCGATGCTGACGCCGACGTGGGTGCCCACCAGCTTGATGTTCGATTGGCTGATGGCTGCCATCCGGATGAAGTCGTAGGCGCGGGTGAAGAATGCCGCGAAGGTTGCGACGAAGGGAATCTTGCCGCAGGCGGCAAGCCCGGCTGCCGCGCCAAGCATGTTTTGTTCAGCGATGAAGTTTTCGAAAAACCGATTGGGAAACTTTTTGCCGAATTTGTCGGTATAGGTTGAGTTCTTGACGTCGGCGTCGAGTCCGACCACCAAGGGGTTTGCTGCGCCGATGGCTTCGAGTGCGACACCGAAGGCTTCGCGCGTCGCGGCGGAATCGCCGAGCTTATAGGGTGACGGTGGCAGCGCGCTGGTGGCGGGAGCGTTCGGTGCCGACGGTGCGGGTTTCTGAATAGAGAGCGAAACTGAGCTTGGTTTGAGCTGCTTGGTGAGTTCATCGATCGCCTTCTGGGTCTCTTCACCTTTGGGGACGGGCTTCCCGTGCCAGCTGGGGTGGTTTTCCATAAACGAGAGACCGCGACCCTTAAAGGTCTTGGCGAGCAGCACCGTCGGTTTGCCCTTGGTGGCTGCGGCTTCTTGGAATGCGTCCACGACAGCAGAAAGATCGTGTCCGTCAATGACGATGGCATGCCAGCCGAATCCAGACCAGCGTGCTCGATAAGCCTCCATGTCATGCTGCAACATCGTGGGATCGCTTTGACCGAGTCGATTGACATCGACAATCGCACAGAGGTTGTCTAATCCATGGTGGCGTGCGACTTCTGCTGCTTCCCATACGGATCCCTCGACCGACTCTCCGTCGCCCATCAGGACGTAGGTACGGTGGTCGAGCTTGTCGACGAATTTGGCATTGAGGGCGATGCCGATGCCGACAGGCAGGCCTTGGCCCAATGAACCGGTAGCCATGTCGACGAACGACAAGCGGGGCGTCGGGTGTCCTTCAAGGTCTGATGTCAAGGTGCGTAACTTCAAGAGGTCGCTTTTCGGAAAGAGGCCTGCTTCCGCCCACGCGGCGTATAGCAGGGGAGCGGCGTGCCCTTTTGAGAGGACGAATCGATCGCTGTTGGCGGCCTTCGGATTCTTCGGGTCGTAGCGCATGACTGAGAAGAACAGGGCTGCCACAATTTCGGCGGCGGAGCAGCAACTTGAGGGGTGGCCGCTGCCGGCTTCGCTGGTCGCCCGAACACTTTCGATGCGGAGCTGCGTGGCCTTGTTATGGAGAGCATTCAGGATATCGGGCGAAACGGCTGAACTGGCCATCGGAGCTCCTTTCAGGATTGAAAACCGAGGAAGCCGGCACACACTTCTCTAGTTCAGAGATCGGTTGCAACGCGGCGGGACTTGAGGCTAACAAAAATGAAATATGGGAGTCAATGAAAGGATCTGTGCATGTCAACCCAATTTAGAAATGTCCGCTTTCTCCCAAAGTAGAAATGTCCGGTTTAGGGTTGCGCGGCGGCCGGTCGCTTGGTAGCGATCGTCCCGTAGCCATTCCATGGATGATCCGCGCGAGGCTTGACGGGGGGCTGCGGTAATTTGCGCGTCTCCGGCCCTGCCGGCTTGCGCGGCCGCGCGGCAATGGCCTGGTACGTGAGCGGCTGCCCGTGGTGGGTGATCCGCATCGTTCCATCGATCCGTTCTTCCACCTGCACCTGGGTTGCCCGGATGTTGTTGCGGATCTGATAGAGCTGCCCGTGGTGGGCCACGGTCCAATCGCGGCGCAGGACACGCGTGGTCTTGAGGCACAGGCTCCGGTCCAGGTCGCGGCACGTCGGACAGGGCCGATGCAGATCGACGGCCTGCGCGGGCGGGACCGCAAACCGCTGATTGTGCCGCGGTAGCCAGGTCTCCAGGAACTGATTGGCCGCCTCGAGGGTCGCGAGCCCCGCCAGGCGCAGGTCTTTCACCAGGCGATCCTGCAGCGTCTTGAACAGCCGCTCCACGCGGCCCTTGGCCTGCGGCGAGTGGGCATGAATCACCGCCACCCCCAACTCGGCGAGCGCCCGCTCAAATTGACTGTGCGGCTGACGATCGGCTAATTGCTCCTCGACGGTCGGCAGGGCCGACGACTTGTAGGTCGTATGCTGGTCCGTGTAGAGCGCGAGCGGTAATCCCGCGTGCGTGACGTAGCGACGAAAGCTATCCAGTGCGGGGATCGTGCCTTCATAGGCGTAGAATCGGGCAAAGACGTGGCTGCTCGCATCATCGATGTAGGCCATGAGCACACACCGGGGCCCACGTCCCTCGAACCAGTCATGAGGCGAGCCGTCCAGCTGTACCAGCTCGCCCCGGTGCGCTTTCCGGGCCCGCCACGCCCGATGCGGTTGCTTGCGCCGCTGGAAGTGCGTCACGCCTGCGGCTCGCAGCCAGCCGCGCAGGGTTTCGGCGCTGAGGGGGATGCCATGCCGCTCGGCCAGCTTCTCCGCCGCGAGGGTGGGCCCAAAATCGCGGTAGTGCTTCGCATACAGCCGAAGGGCCTGGGCCTTCAGTGCGGGCCGGTACTGTCGGTGTGAGGGCGTGCCTCGACTTCGATGCACGAGGCCTGCGTCCCCCTCCGCTCGGACCCGCTGGACCAGCCGCCGGACCTGGCGCGTCGTCAGCTCCAAGACCTCGCCGGCCTCCCGTTGCCGTAGCGCCTTGTTCATCACTTGTCGAATTACATGCACTCGCTTCAATTCCGGCACACTCATCCGCACCGTCCCCTCTCTGACCATACTGCCCTCCCTCTGAGGGCCGCCAGTCTACACAAGAGGACATTTCTACTTTGGTCAAAGCGGACATTCTCATGTTGGGATTACATGAAAGGATCTGTGCAGATGGGATGAGGAATAGCGGTGCTGTTCAGGCGATCAGCAG
Organism: Nitrospira sp.; assembly: GCA_009885705.1. Taxonomy (GTDB): domain Bacteria; phylum Nitrospirota; class Nitrospiria; order Nitrospirales; family Nitrospiraceae; genus Palsa-1315. The sequence continues at coordinate 11,284 of VFKF01000313.1, forward strand.
TCTTCTATACAGAGGGGGGAGGTGTGACGGTCGAGACCTCACTTGAGCAAGCGCTTTCCATGCCATTGTAGGCACTGACTGTAAAGTAGTAGCGCGTATTGGGCTCAAGGCCAGTAATCGTGGCCGATGGGGAACCAACGTACTGCGATTGTTCATAGGCGCAGCTGCCAGGTTGGCCGGGAGATTGACGACCGTAATGGACGAAGTAGGCCATGACGGAGGGGTCCGGGACCGGACTCCATGCGAGAGAGGCTGTTGCTCCTGCCACCGGCGTTGACCCTCCTCCGCTGCTACCGGGAGTCACGGTGACGCTGGGGTCGCTGCCAGTTTCTCCGCCGCCGCCGCATCCGGTCAGCAGCGAGGCCATACTAAGAAGCAGACCTGCGAAAAGTGTGGTGAGGCGTAGTTGAGGCTTGCTGAATGAGGTCATGTACTACTCCAGGAATCGTGTCTTGTTCTGTGCTGTAGGTGTTGTCTGCTTCGTGCGTGATACAGGCAGAAGGAGATCTGCAGCCTGACATGAGCAATGAACGTGCCAGGCATGCAATATATAAGTAGTTGATTTATTTATTGAAATTAACGGTTAGATCGTTGATCGAAACCATGTGATCTGTAGAGTCTGCAGGGGACACCATACAGACTCAGGTCCGATTCGAAGAGTGAAGAGAGGGGTTTCTGTGAGGCACAGGCGAGTTCAGTTGGATCGAGCTCGACTCGGATGAAAGAGGGACATCGCTAGGCAGATAGTGCCTAGCCTGGTGGAGTCAGCATGGAGAGGATGAGCGATCGCTAAACGAGGTGGTTGGGGGTGTGAGTATGGATCGTGTTGCGTGAAAAGGGGAGTGGCAACAGGGGCCTGGCGAGTAAATGAGATGACCGTCGCCTATTTCTACGCCCTTATGGAACGGTTCTATCCCGAAAGTAGCGAAACAGTAAGTAGCCATTGAGGATCATCACGATCGAGAGGATGCTGTAGGTGGTGACGGCGGTGGCCAGGTTTAATTCGATCAGCACTCGGGACATGCCGAATGCGACGATCAAGGCATCGAAGGCCATGCAGATTCGTCTGAAGGTTTCAGGGTCCATCAGACGGATGAGGTAGCTTCCCAGGGGAATTCCCAACAGGACGCTGGGAATGATGTAGGGAATGATCTCCAGGCTCTCGGCGCTATAGAGTCCAATGAAGTAGTAGGCGATTCCCGTCATGACCGCTTCCCCTACTCGAATGACGCCAAGAGCAGCCCGAAAATCCTGTTTCGCATACCCTTGATTGTTGAACAGCAGCGCAAGAGGAGGGCCTGAGATCGTCGTCACAGAATAGAGGGTTCCAATTCCTATTCCGAATGGGATCGCGATGGCCTTTTCAGCTTTGATGGGCTTTCTGATACCGGCAGCCTGAAGCAGAATCAAGGGCAGCAGCATAAAGTAGGTCACAAATTTGACCCAGGACGGATGGACGAGGGAGAGAATGTAACTGCCGATCGCGACACCGATCAGGAGGCCGATCAAAATGGGCGCCACGCGCCACCAAATGTTGGGGACGCTTTTGCGGTTGATGAAGAGGACGTACCCATTGATCACTAATTCCACCAGGACCAACGCCGGATTCAGGATACGATTGGTGTAAAACAGCAGCGCGACGGGAACCGTGATCGAAGAAAATCCGTATCCGAGGGCGCCGTTGACAGTAGCCGCTAAGAACGTGATCAGTACGAGAACGACTACATCCATGATTATCCTTTGTGATGTCCGCAGGCGAAGTCGTCGAGTGTATAGTGGTCCAGGATGCCGGCAATGGCGTCACGCACGGTGCCCATCACGTGCTGCACCGGGCATTGGGCATGCTCGGCATAGGGGCAGTCCGCACATTTTTGATAGGCCGTTTTACTCACACATCCGATGGGGGCGAGAGGGCCATCCAAAATGCGAATCACTTGGCCGAGGGTGATTTCCCCTGGAGGTTTGATCAGTGCGTAGCCACCCTTCATGCCTCGACGGCTTGAGAGGAGGCCGGCTCGTTTCAATGCAAGCAGGATCTGCTCAAGGAATTCGACGGGGATATGCTGGCGCTCTGCAATCTGGTGCCGTTGGAGCGTGGCTTTGCCGTAGAAGAGTGTGAGTTCCAGCAGCGCGCGAAGTCCGTATTCGCTTTTCTTTGAGAGCTTCATGGGGATAGGCAATGCCGAGTGAGTTAATCAAGTATCAAGACAATAGAGGACTGATAGGGCTACGTCAAGAGCAGTCGGGCGGAGATCAATCGCTGTCACTCCCGCAAGTTGGTCAAGATTTCAGGCCAAATCAGGAGGCATATATTGATGCAACTCCTTGATCATAGAGGGATTGTTTCTTGACAGCTTGTGCACATTCCTGTTAGCTTCTTCCTTCGCTCAGGGGCTCACGTAAGAGTTTCTCCACCTCGCAGGACTGATTGTGAACTACCAGGATCTCATTCTCACGTTGCATCATTACTGGGCCGACCAAGGCTGTGTGATCCATCAACCCTACGATCTGGAAATGGGTGCCGGGACCTTCCATCCAGCCACATTTCTTCGGTCCCTTGGTCCTGAACCCTGGCGTGCGGCCTATCCCCAACCCTGTCGTCGTCCCACGGATGGGCGATATGGCGAAAATCCGAATCGCATGCAGCACTACTACCAGTATCAGGTTGTGTTGAAGCCGGCTCCGGACAACATTCAAGCGTTGTATCTGGAGAGTCTGGCCCAATTGGGGATCGATCCGAAGCAGCACGACATCCGGTTCATTCAAGACGACTGGGAGTCTCCTACCTTGGGCGCCTGGGGCCTGGGTTGGGAGGTGCGTCTCGACGGGATGGAGATCACGCAGTTCACCTATTTTCAGGAAATCGGCGGGATTGAGCTCAATCCCATCACCGTAGAAATTACATACGGGACCGAACGCATCGCGATGTATCTGCAACAAGTGAATAACGTCTTCGATCTCGCGTGGAACGATGCCGTGACGTATGGCGACATCCATCACGAAACCGAAGTGCAGTTTTCGACCTATAATTTCGAAGAAGGCGATGTGGCGATGCTCATGGCCACGTTTCAATCGTTCGAGGGAGAATGTAAACGGCTGCTGGCGAATCGCGAGAAGCGGTTGACCCTTCCGGCCTACGAATTCTGTATCAAGTCCTCGCACCTCTTCAACCTACTCGATGCCCGCGGGGCCATCAGCGTGGCAGAACGAACAGGCTATATCGCCAGGGTTCGTGCGCTGGCGCGCCAATGTGCCGAACGTTATATTGAAGAGCGAGCGGCGATGGGGCATCCGCTGCTCAATCGAGGCGGGGGGCGTGATGGAGCGAAGTCAACCGCCTCGCGCGTGAGAACGATGGCCCGCCGCTCATAAAGAACGATAGAGAAATTCATGACAAAGAAGCCCCAACCGTCTCGCCGTCCTGTCCCTCCTGCGAAAAAAATAAGCCGCCCTTCCTCTGTGAAGGCTGCCGAGTTGTTGCTTGAGATCGGCGTCGAAGAACTGCCCTACCAGTTCATCGCGCCTGCGTTGGCAACATTGAAAGAGGCGGCTGAACAGTTGTTCAAGGACCACCGCCTCGCGTTTGAATCTGTTCGCATCCTGGGGACGCCACGACGATTGACCTTGGTGGTTGAGGGCCTGGCGACGTTGCAGCTCTCGATGGCCAAGGAAGCGATGGGGCCTTCAAAGTCGGTGGCGTTCGATCCAGCCGGTCAGCCGACCAGAGCGGCAATGGGATTTGCTGCAGGGCAAGGGGTCGCGGTGCATGAACTGCAAGTGCGTCAGACTCCGAAGGGAGAATATCTGTTTGCGGTGAAGCAAGAGCTGGGGCGGCCAACCAAGGTGGTTCTGGGAGAACTCCTTCCACAGTTGATCGCGAAACTGTCGTTCCCCAAAGCGATGAAATGGAATACCACCGGCGTTCGGTTTGCTCGTCCAGTGCGGTGGCTGGTGGTCGTGTATGGCGGGGCCACGCTTCCGATCGAAGCCGC
>VFKF01000447.1 GCA_009885705.1 Nitrospira sp.
GAGCCCAACGGAGCAAAAACATAGGAGCATATGGCGTATGGCATATAGCCCGGACAGATCAGGACATTTCTTGCCATACGCTATACGCCATCAGCTATAAGCTCTTAGCTTGAAAACCATGTCGAAACACGAACCAGTCCTGTTGAAAAACATGTTGCAGCCCGGCTACACCGGGTCGCTGGCGGACTATGAGAAGACGGGCGGCTACCAGGCGCTCCGCAAAGTTGTGGGCAAAGTACCGCCCACCGACGTGACCGGCACCGTGATGAAGTCGGGGCTCCGGGGACGAGGCGGCGCAGGCTTCCCGACCGGCGTCAAATGGGGATTCCTGCCCAAAGATTACCAAGGCCCTCGTTATCTCTGTTGCAACGCGGACGAGAGCGAGCCCGGCACGTTCAAGGACCGCCAGCTCATCGAACGGGACCCCCATCAGATCCTGGAAGGCATCCTGCTCGCCTGCTACGCCATCGGCGCAGAGTCTGCCTACATTTATATACGAGGCGAATTCGTTCTTGGTGCCAGAATCTTGGAAGCGGCGATCGCCGAGGCGCGGACCGCCGGCTATATCGGCACGAACATCCTGGGCACAGGGATCACCGCCAATATCTGGGTGCACCGGGGCGCCGGCGCCTATATCTGCGGTGAAGAGACGGCGTTGCTGGAGTCGCTTGAGGGCAAGCGCGGGCTGCCTCGCGTCAAACCGCCATTCCCGGCAACCCATGGCCTCTATAACAAGCCGACCGTGGTGAACAACGTCGAAACCCTGGCGAACCTTCCTCACATCATCAGCCGTGGGCCCGAATGGTTCGCGTCGATCGGCTCCCCGCCCAAGAGCACCGGCACCAGAATTTTCTGCGTCAGCGGCCATGTCAAACGGCCGGGCAACTACGAAGTGCCGATGGGGGTCACTTTCCGAGAGCTGATCTACGAAGAAGCCGGAGGCATGCGCTCAGACAAGCCGCTCAAGGCCTTCATCCCGGGTGGAGCCTCTGCGCCGTTCCTGACGCCGGACAGCCTCGACGTCAAACTCGACTTCGAGTCCGTCGCCGCCGCCGGCTCGATGCTCGGCTCCGGCGGGGTCACCGTGATGGAAGAGGGCACGGACATGGTTTGGGCCGCGCTCCGCCTCATGGAGTTTTTCTATCATGAGTCCTGCGGCAAGTGCAGTCCCTGCCGCGAAGGCAGCTCCTGGCTAGTGCAAACCATGCGACGGATCGTCGCGAGGCGAGGGAAGATGGAAGACCTTGAAACCTTGGTCGATCTATGCAAGAACATCGCGGGCCGGACGGTCTGCGCGTTCGGCGACGCGGAAATATCGCCGATTATGAGCACGCTCAAACATTGGCGGCCTGAGTACGTCAAAATGATTCACGAAGCGGAGGCGGCCAACCTGATCCACCCGAAACGGATCTTGGCCCAACCCTAACGATGGCTACAACGACCGACACCGTTCGCTTGACGATCGACGGCATTCCCATCTCGGTGCCCAAGGGCACCCTGGTGATCGAAGCCGCTCGTCGTGTTGGAGTCATGGTTCCACACTTCTGTTACCACCCGAAGCTCAAGCCGGATGCCAACTGCCGCATGTGCCTGGTCGAAGTCGAAAAGATGCCGAAGCTCCAGACCTCCTGCAGCACGGTTGCCACCGAGGGCATGTCCGTTCGAACCGCAACAACGGTCGTCCATGATGCCCACAAGTCGGTGCTGGAATTCATCCTGGCCAATCACCCGCTGGATTGCCCGGTCTGCGACCAGGGCGGCAAGTGCGACTTGCAAGACTTCTCCCATCAATACACCGCGACCACCAGCCGGTTTGCGGAAACCAAGCGTATCTTCCAGAAGGAATACTTCAGTCCCCTGATCGAAACGCAGATGAACCGTTGTGTGCAATGTCTGCGCTGCGTCCGCTACTGCGACGAAGTCATGGATGTCAAAGCCCTCGCTCCGGTCGGACGAGGCACGATGACCGAGATCAAATCGTTTGGCGCCCACCCGTTAGACTGCGAGTTCTGCGGCGGCTGCGTGCAGATTTGCCCAGTCGGCGCCATTACCAGCCGGCTCTCGATGTATGAATATCGTCCCTGGATGCTGAAACGCGCCGATACGGTCTGTTCATTTTGCGGAGACGGCTGCCAGATCACGGTCCAAACCAAGGGTCAGGAACTGATCGAAGTGAACAGCGCCCAGGGTGCCGGCCGGAACAACGGCGACCTCTGCGCCCGCGGGTTTTTTGGATTCCACGCCACGAGCCATCCCAGCCGGATCACCCAACCCTTGATCAGACGGAACGGTTCGCTGGTCGAAGCCACCTGGGAAGAGGCCTTGGAATATGTGGCCGAACAGACCAAACGGATCAAGCTGGCGCATGGCGCCCAAGCCTTCGGCGGACTGATTTCCGGTCGCTGCACCAACGAAGAACTCTATCTATTCCAGAAATTCATGCGCGTCACGATCGGAACAAATAATCTCGACAGCAGCGCCCGGTACGGCCATATCAACGGAACCCAGGCCCTGCGGCGGGTCCAAGGCACACATCGCTGGACCGTCACCTTCGAAGACATCGTACAAGCAGACGTACTGCTGTTGGTCGGCACCAATATCACGGAAGCCAACCCGATCACCGGCCTTCAAGTCAAAGAAGCCGTCAAGAAACACGACGCCACTTTATTGACAATCGAGGCGCTCCAGCCGGCGATCGGCACGATCAGCAACATTACCAACCTGTCGCAGCATCATCTCTGTGTAGCCCCATCCCAGTTCGGCACAGCCGTCCTGGGCCTGTTGAAAGCGGTGGTCGAGGGCGACCATGTCGACAGTGCGCTCCGTCAACGGGCATCGAACTATGTCTCGTCCATCTCTCAAGCGGTCCAACAACTATCCTGGGACGATCTGGCCCTGAACACTGGGATGTCGCGAGAATCCTTCGCGAGCATGGCCTCGTCACTCGCCAAGGGACGGCGGGTTGTCGTGCTGGCCGGCCAAACTCTGCTGCGCAGCCAGGGTGCCTATGGCATTTGTCTCAATCTTCTCGATCTCCTGCTCGTGACCGGAAAATTATCCGAACCAGGTTGCGGATTTGCTCCCCTGGCAGAAGAGAATAACGATCAAGGAGCGGTTGAAATGGGCGCGGTTGCGGAACTGCTGCCTGGCGCACTCGACCTCACCGCTCAGGACGCGCGGGCCCAGATGGTGCGTGCCTGGAAAGAGGAGCTCCCTCTAGCCGCAGGGGCCACCCTCATCGAGATGATCGACCGGGCACAAGCCGGAATCATCAAGAGCCTCTTCGTCATCGGAGAAAATCCCGTCGGGAGCCTGCCTCCCCAGACCAGAGTCAAAGAGGCCTTGGGCAAACTCGATCTCCTCGTCTGCCAGGAACTCTTCCTCACAGAAACGGCTGCGCTCGCCCATGTGGTGCTCCCCGCCGCTTCCGCCATGGAGAAAGCCGGGACCTTCACCAATACCGAAGGACACATTCAGACCGTTCGGCCTGCGATCGATCCGGTGGGGGACAGCCGTCCCGACTGGGAAATCCTGTCCGCCATCTCCGTGTTCCTCGGCGTGCCATTGGAATACGGCGATGCGAAGGAAATCCTCAAAGAGATCCGGACCGTCATTCCCGGATATGGATCGCTCAGCCCAACGCCGATCCCTCCCAAGGTGGATATTGCCACTGTCGACCGATATGTCGGCGGGGGATATCGCCAGGACCTTGTGTCTCGGTATACTCTGCCCGCGCGAACCCTGCGTCCGGAGGGAACGGTCCAGCTTGGGCTCGTCCAGAGCCTGTTCCATTCAGGGAAACTGTCGACCCGTTCGAAGGGATTGCTACAAATCGAACCGAGCGGGTGTTTGCAGATGAATCCCGTGGATGCGGCCCGATGCTCCCTCGATACGGGGAATCGCGTGCGCCTCTCGAACAGCCGGGGTGAATTCACCACGACGGTGAAAGTATTCGATCGCGTGCCAGAGGGATTGGCCTGGCTTCCCGATCACTTTGCCCAGGACGCCCTGCGACTCTTCGACTGTGTCATCGATCTGGAGACGAAAGTCCCATCCTATCGAACGGTCTCCGTGTCGGTCATGAAAACAACGTGAGCAAACGAGAACCCATGGTTATTTTCACTTGTCATCCGGGAGTGCTGTCGTGACTGAACTAAGCCTGCGCCTTGCGGTTTCGCTTGCCCAGATAGCGGCGGTGATGGGCATCGTGATGTTGACGGTCATGATCCTGACCCTGGCCGAGCGAAAGGTGCTCGGCTGGATGCAGGACCGCATGGGCCCGATGGAGGTCGGCCCCTATGGCATCCTCCAACCGATCGCAGACGGCCTGAAGTTGTTCTTCAAGGAAGACATCGTGCCGGCTGGCGCCAACAAGGCGATGTTCACCCTGGCGCCGATCCTGGCCATGGTCCCCGCCATGATTGGATTCGCGGTCATTCCCTTCGGCCCGGCCCTGACCGTCGATGTCTTTGGCATCACGATCAAACCCTTCGTGATCAGCGACATCAACATCGGCATCTTGTACATCCTGGCCTTTACCTCGATCGGCGCCTACGGCATTATCCTGGGCGGCTGGTCTTCCAACAGTAAGTATTCACTCCTGGGAGGCTTGCGCTCCGCGGCCCAGGTCATTAGCTACGAATTGAACGTCGGACTCGCGATCATCGGGGTGCTGCTGTTGGCAGGGTCGTTGAGCCTCGTCACGATCACGGAAGCCCAAGCCGGCGGCTTCTGGCATTGGTTCATCTGGGGTGCGCGCCCGGACGGATACTTTCCGATCCATACGCAGATCTTTGCCTTTGTCGTCTTCGTCATCTCTGCCGTGGCCGAGACCAATCGTGTCCCCTTCGACCTGCCGGAAGCGGAAAGCGAACTCGTGGCCGGATTCTTTACGGAATATAGCGGCATGCGCTTCGCGTTCTTCTTCATCGCCGAATACGCCAACATGGTCCTCGTGTCTTGCGTCGCCGCCTCGTTGTTCTTGGGCGGCTGGAACGCCCCCTATCCCGGCACGATCCTCGGTTATATCGGCCTCGAACAGCTGGCCTGGGTGGAAAACGTCGCCTGGTTCACGTTCAAGGTCTACCTGTTCCTCTTCCTCTTTTTCTGGTTGCGCGCCACATTACCCCGGCTCCGCTACGATCAATTGATGCGATTCGGCTGGAAGGTCATGTTACCGATCGCGCTAGCCAATATCGTCGTCACCGCCATCACCGCCTACTTCTTTCCGCGGTGATGAGAGGTCTATTTGGTTCATTTGGTCTATCTAGTTTCTCTGGCAAGAGGACACACGCATTGAATCCGCCCAGACGCACCAGAACAACCGAATAGACACGACAGACCGGACAAACATGAATCTCAAGACCTGGATCAAAACCATCACCTTCTACGATCTCCTCGTGGGCATGAAAGCGACGATGTCGCATTTGATCCACTATCGACCGATCACCCTGCAGTACCCGCATGAAAAACGGACGTTGCCGGACAACTACCGCGGCATGCTGGCCTTGTTACGATACGACGACGGCACGGAAAAATGTGTCGGCTGCGATCTCTGTGAAGCCGCCTGCCCCTCGCGGGTCATTCGCGTGGTCAGCGCCGAAGTGCCGGGCGAGCCGACGAAACGGTACTCGAAAGAATATTACATGGACATGACCCGCTGCCTGTTTTGCGGGCTGTGCGTCGATGCCTGTCCAGTGGATGCCCTCGGCATGACACGCGAATATGAATGGGCGGTGTACGACAAGCGGCAGCTGCACCTGAATAAGCAGCAATTGCTCGCCATCGGCGACCGGTCGTTTCCCGTTCGCGAGAAACAGTTGGAACTCCAACACCCGAATGTGGCGTTCTTCAACGTGGCGTTCAAACACCTGCCGCAAAAGCCGTCCTAAGGGGCTCTAGAGATAGATGGAACAGGCATTCTTTTTCTATTTTGCGTTCGTGATTGCCGCCGCGTCGGTGCTCGTGATCGCAGTCCGCAACCCGATCTACAGTGCCATGGCGCTGCTCGTCATGTTTTTTCACGTGGCGGGACTCTACGTCACACTGCACGCGGAATTCCTGGCCGCCGTGCAAATCATCGTCTACGCCGGCGCGATATTGGTCCTCTATCTCTTTGTCGTCATGTTGCTGAACATGCGACAGGATGACCGCTACCATCGGCAATGGCCCATGGCCGCCGCAGTAGGGCTGACGCTCTTCATCGAAGCCGTCATCCTCACGGCCATGAAAGGCTGGACGGCTCCGACCGTGGCGACCGGCAGGGAAACGAC
>VFKF01000508.1 GCA_009885705.1 Nitrospira sp.
AATCGCCACGACCAGGCCGTCCCGGTACTGCTCCAAGAATGTTATGCCCTCAGCGACATGGCGCAGACGGAACTCGCCCGACTCTATGAAACGGGCTTGGACTCATCCCCGCCTCCCTTCGACAAGAAAATCCTGGCCTGCTTCGAAGCCACGGCCGGCGAAGGATTTGGGCCGGCCAAAAAAAATCTGGCTCGTATCTACGGCAAGGGCCTCGGCGTGAAGCACGACCGGCAGAAAGTGAACACGGTCCTCCGGGGTTTGCCGAAGCCTGACGTCAAAGCAATCCTCGACGAACTATCTCTCACACCGTAACGCCAGCGATGCATGATTGGGCCACTACATGGCGCGTCTTTCTCCAGTCGGCCTGGCTCCAGGCCTGCGCCATGGGATTGGGCGCGACGGTCCTGGCGCTCAGCATCGGGGCCCTCGCTCCTGCGACATTCACCGCACTCGACTGGACGGCCTACGATACCTGGCTCCGGCACCGTGCGCCCGTTCCGGTCAGTCCCTCTCTCCTCGTCATCACGCGCGATCAAACCAGCGAAACGAAATTTGGAACCGGCCCATGGGATCGGGCGGTCCTCGCCCGCTTCATCACTGCCGCACACAACAGCGGAGCAAGAGCGATCGGCATGGACCATCGCATCGCGCAGCCCAGCCAGGCACAGCTCGGAGGCGCCGCCAGCGATGCGTTGCTCCTGGAAGCTACCAGAACAGCGGGGCCTGTCGTCTATCCCTATGAGACTGAGTCGCCGCTCGCCTCGGAGGCGATGGCCCTCAGCCATCTTCTGGTGTCCCCAAGCCAGGACCACGTCACACGTACAGTGCCGCTGTTTACAGAACTGGGCACAGCCTCTGTTCCAGCATTCGGACTGGCACTGTATAAGCTGGCGCAGCCCCAGGCGAGCCAGACCGGCACCATTGCCCTCGTGAACTATGCAGGAGACGGCTCCTTGGGAAACTTGCCGACCCTGTCATTCGCCGCCCTCTGGGAAGCCCTGGAAGCCCATCACGATGAACAGCTCGAGAGCTGGTTCACACACAACGTCGTCGTCTTCCTGCCCGATCCAGCACCGGCGGCCACATGGCTCTTGCCGACGGGCCAGTCCGTCTCCG
>VFKF01000133.1 GCA_009885705.1 Nitrospira sp.
CACACCAGACCGGTCCCAAGGGGCGGGAAGTGCGACGGTTGTTGATCGAAGAAGGCGCGGCCATTGCCAAAGAGTTGTATGTGAGTATTGTCGTCGATAGGGACAGCGGATGGCCTGTGTTTATCGCGAGTACGGAGGGCGGGATGGAGATCGAAGAAGTCGCCGCCCATACGCCGGAGAAGATCATCCGCGAAGCGATCGACCCGGCCGTCGGGTTCCAGGGCTATAACGGGCGAAACATCGCATTTGCGCTCGGACTTCCCGCTATGGAACCAGCCGTGGTGAATCCATTCATTCAAATGCTGGGGAATCTCTATCGCATGTTCATGGAGAAGAATGCGGCGATGGTGGAGATCAATCCCTTGGTCATCACCAGCGACAAGAAGCTCATCGCGTTGGATGGCAAGGTGTCGTTCGACGATAGTGCGCTCTTCCGGCATGCCGATGTGCAGCAGATGCGCGACCTCCATGAAGAAGATCCGCTTGAAGTCGAAGCGGGCGAAAATAATCTGAACTACGTGAAGCTGGACGGCAACATTGGCTGTATGGTGAATGGCGCGGGCTTGGCCATGGCGACGATGGACGTAATCAAGCTGGCCGGTAGCGAACCGGCAAACTTCCTGGATGTCGGCGGCGGTGCGACCAAGGAAACCGTGGCGGCGGGATTCCGGATCCTGCTCAAGGACCCGAACGTCAAGGGCATCTTCATCAACATTTTCGGCGGGATCGTTCGTTGTGAGCGAATTGCCAACGGGGTCATCGAAGCGGCCAAGGAAGTGAAAATTACGGTGCCGTTAGTCGTTCGGCTGCAGGGGACGAATGCAGAAGAAGGCCGCAAACTGCTGGCCGATTCCGGTCTCAAATTGGAAGTGGCTAACGACTTGTGGGAAGCGGCGCAAAAAATTGTGAAGTTGACTGGAAAAGCGGCGTGATGAGTGGGGAGCGATAGGGTTAGGCCCTTTTGCTCCCGGAGCGCGCACGATCGGAATGTGCTCGCTCGACGGCCGCAGTCAGGGCCTTAACCCTGTCGCTCCCCTGGGGATCTTTTCCAGCCATAAGGGGACGAGTGGAAGAAAGAAGAGGACATTGTGAGCATTCTCGTTAATAAGCATACGCGGGTGGTGGTGCAGGGGATCACGGGCAAGGAAGGCTCGTTCCATGCGACCCAGTGCAAGGCCTACGGGACGCAGGTGGTCGCGGGTGTGACGCCGGGCAAGGCGGGCCAGGAAGTCGAGGGCATTCCCGTATTCAACACGGTGCGCGATGCCGTGAAGAAATCGCAGTGCGATACCTCGCTGATCTTCGTGCCTCCGCCATTTTGCGCCGATGCGATTCTCGAAGCCGCCGATGCCGGGGTGAAGCTGATCATCTGTATTACCGAAGGCATCCCAGTGAACGATATGGTCAAGGTGAAGCGCGCCCTCTATGGCCGCGACGTTCGTTTGATTGGACCCAACTGTCCCGGTGTGATCACCGTGGATGAAGCGAAGATCGGTATCATGCCGGGCTTCATCCATAAGAAGGGGATCGTCGGCGTCGTCTCCCGCAGCGGGACCCTCACCTATGAAGCGGTGCATCAACTCTCGACGCTTGGCTTAGGTGAAACGACCTGTGTCGGCATCGGCGGCGATCCGGTCAATGGGACAGGCTTCGTCGATGTGTTGGCCCTGTTCGAGAAAGATCCCGAGACTCAGGGGATCGTCATGATCGGTGAAATCGGTGGCGATGCGGAAGAAAAAGCCGCTGCGTTCATCAAGAAGAACGTGAAGAAGCCGGTCGTGAGTTTCATCGCAGGAATTACGGCGCCTCCTGGCAGACGCATGGGCCATGCCGGCGCGATTGTGTCAGGCGGCAAAGGCACGGCAGCTGAGAAAATGAAGACGCTCGAAGCGGCCGGTGTCCGGGTGGTGAAGAACCCGGCTGAAATCGGTCATGCGATTCAGCAGGCACTCGGAAAGTAAATAAGAGCGTCGGTTCAGTAGGAAGATCGAAAGGTTTGTATGTGGGGATATGGTGAATGATCACCATATCCCCACGTTACGTTTCGGATTGCCTTGGCATCTGTTCTGCCAGAAGTAATTCACCTTTTGTCTGGCAATCGTGATACGCTGATCGCATGCGTGTATTTCTGATCCATGTTCGCGATCCGCAGTTCTACGCCCTTCCGGCAAAGACCAGAGCAAAAAACGGCCGTATTCGAGTCATGGGCTTTCCGCCCATCGGCATCATGTCGCTGTCGTCGGTGCTCAAACAGGCCGGCCACGAATGTGTGATGTTCGATCAGGCGAATCCCGATACGCCGAACGAGGTCATCCTCGAAGAGATCAACCGGCAACAGCCTGACCTGGTCGGCCTCAGTTTCCTCAGTACCACCAGCTATCCCTACGCGAAGATCTTAGCCCGTCAGATTCGTGCCACCAACCAGAAGGTCAAGCTGGCCTTCGGTGGCGTCTTTGCGAGCTTGAATGCCGCATTGGTCAAATTGCAGTGCCCTGAAGTAGATTTTGTCTGTCGAGGCGACGGCGAGCAATTGCTCCTTGACCTCCTCGAAAAGTTCGACGATCCCGCGTCGGTCGCTGGGTTGACCTGGGCCAAGGATGGCCAGGTCGTGCAGAACCCAGGACGGCCGATGGAGCGTCATCTCGATCAATGGCCCTTCCCGGATCGCGAAGGCCTCCCGCTCGACTTTGTGGAATCGATGCCACTGGACGTGCCGGCGGTGCTGTCGATGGAGCGCTTTACGACGATGCAAACGTCGCGCGGCTGTCCTTGGCCCTGCGTATTCTGCGACATTCCAATTTTCAACGAAGGTAAATGGCGAGCGAGGACGGCTGCCCATGTCGTGCGCGAACTCAAGTATCTCGAAGAATGCGGCTATGGATCCGTCTACTTCGTCGACGACCATTTCCTTCTGCAGCCTAAGCGCATCGAGGCGATTTGCCAAGGTGTGATGGACGAGAAGCTCACGATTCAGTGGGGCATCGAAGGACGGGTGGATTCCGTCGCGCAGCATTTATTCCCCGCCATGGCCAAGGCCCATTGCCGGACGGTGATGTTCGGGATTGAAAGCGGGAGCCAGAAGATCCTTGATCGTCTGAAGAAAGAACAGACATTGGAGGAAGTGGCGACTGCTGTGAGGAATGCCAAGCAGGCCGGCATTGAAATCGTCCATGGCTTTTTCACCGTGGGCAACCCCGATGAAACGGTCGAAGATATGAACGCCACGTTCGATTTGGCGTCCAAGCTGCCGCTCGACACCTTCGGCTTCAATCGGCTTTGTGTGTATCGCGGGACTCCACTCTGGCAGGAATATGTGAAGCGCGGCTTGGTCAGCGAAACCACCGATTGGTACAAGTATTTCAAGTGTTCGGAGATCGATCCGACCTGCTTGCCTGGCGAAGTGATCAATGAGGTCCGTCGTCAGGGGCTTAAGCGGCTCTTCATCTACAAGCTCCTGCACTATCCCCTGCAGACAGCCAGATTGTTGCGGCGGTTCCTGCGTTTCATGCCGGCGCGCGATGTCGGGTATTTGATCATCAAGCCGTTTCTAGGCCAGAAGAAGGGCGCCACGAAGGCGGAGGTGCTTTCGCGGGCGGTCGAGCATGGCGAGATGAAGGATGCGGCGGCACAGATGACTCAGATGACGGACGAAGTGCTGCAGCATGTGATGGAAGAGTCTCGTCTGGAGCGGTTACGCATTCAGCAGGAAGCGGAAGGGTCGCGAGAGTTGCCGATGGTTCATAGTCGGTAAGATAGACTCTCGGCAGGCCGTTCAAAAAGGCCGTCCAGCAAGGCCGCAGCGAGTGAAGGGCCGAGGCGTACCCTTGGGGTACGTTGAGGGTCTGAACGATGCGAGAACGAAGCTGGCGGACTTTTTCAGCGGCCTGCTAGACCGCAATCCCCCAGATCTGTTTCGCCGCCAACCCAATTGCATAACTCACGCTCACCGCGACGGTGATGATGACGAGATTCAGCAGGATCCGGCGCTTCATCTCC
>VFKF01000322.1 GCA_009885705.1 Nitrospira sp.
AAGCTATCGCCAAGGACGCGCAGGCCCTCCTCGTGCTCGATCATCACATCACCGCAGAGAAGGCTCTGAGCGGCCTTCCCTATGCCTATTTCGACATGAAAAAGTCGGGAGCGGTCCTGGCCTGGGAATGGGCTCACGATCAGCCGGTGCCTTGGCTCCTCCAGTATATTCAAGACAAAGACCTCTGGAACTGGGCGCTCCCCTCCAGCCGGGAAATCAGTGCGGCCCTTGCCTCCTACCCATTCGACTATCAGCTCTGGAGCAACTTCCAGCAGAAGGAGTTGGAGCAGGAGGGTCGAGCCATCCTCCGTTATGAAAACGAACTCGTGAGCAAACTCGCGGCGCAGGCGATGTTGATCGACTTTCACGGAGCCGTCGTGCCATCGGTCCAAAGCGCCGTCTTAACCAGTCAGATCGGTGAACGCCTGTCCGCAGAACATCCGTTTTGCGTCATGTGGCACGATCTCGACGGACGCCGGTATTACAGCATGCGCTCGCGAGAAGACGGGACGGATGTGGGAGCCATTGCCGCGTCCTTCGGCGGTGGCGGCCATACACATGCGGCTGGATTTTCAGTCCTGCTGGGCCCTGACGGCACCTTGCCGGATAACCCGGCGCTGCCCCGGTCGGTCATCGACCGTCGCCGCCCTCCCTCGCAATAAGGGCACCGTGATCCCTCTGCACGACGATAACCCAACCGAGCTGACGCCGGTGGTCACGGTTATTTCTATCGCGGCCTGTGTCTTCGTCTTTCTCTACCAGATCAGCCTTCCTGCAGACTCTGACCATACCTTCGTCTTCCAGTACGGAGCGATCCCGGCTCTTCTATTCGGACAGGCAGGCCTCCCAGAAACGGATGTGGCTATTCCCGCCTATGCCACGTTGCTCACGAGCATGTTTCTCCACGGTGGATGGATGCACCTCATCGGCAATATGCTGTACCTCTGGGTCTTCGGGAACAACATCGAAGACGTCATGGGGCATACGAAATACGCGCTGTTCTACCTCACATGCGGGATCCTCGCCGCCTTGAGTCACGCCGTAACCGATCCGTCTTCGACTGTTCCCATGGTCGGAGCGAGCGGTGCCATTTCCGGTGTCTTAGGCGCCTATGTGCTGCTGTTTCCACGAGCCCGCGTATTGGTGTTGATACCGGGCCTGGGCCTCACGAAGGTGGCCGCAGGTATCGTTCTCGGCATGTGGTTTGTGATGCAACTCTTCAGTGGCGGAATGAGCATCGGCAGCACAGGTGGCGGTGTGGCCTTCTTCGCCCATATCGGCGGGTTTCTCGCTGGAATGGCGCTGATCGGTCTGTTCAAACGCCCGAACGTGTCCTTCTTTGGCGCAAGCAACAGAGGCCGGTGGGAAGACTAGCCCGATTCATCTGGCTTGTTTAATTGGTTGAACTGAACCAGCCTGCGCTCATGCATCGAGCAGTTCCCGCACTTTTTCCACCAACCCAGTTTGTCGATAGGGGCGCCGCAAGAGATATTTCGGGTTGAGGCGATGGGACACCATGGCCTCGTCGTCATAACCAGAGACAAAGAGCGGTT
Source organism: Nitrospira sp. (assembly GCA_009885705.1). Taxonomy (GTDB): domain Bacteria; phylum Nitrospirota; class Nitrospiria; order Nitrospirales; family Nitrospiraceae; genus Palsa-1315. Next base: position 1,554 of record VFKF01000322.1, read on the forward strand.
TCATCAACGGATGTTGCGCCAGCAACCGCGTGGCTAAGTCACGCCCGCCAATCTCCGGCATCATGAGATCGCTCACGGTCACATGGACGGCTCCTGGATGTTGCTGCGTGAGCAGCAACGCTTCAACGGATGAGCTCGCCTCCAAAACCTGATAGCGATGCCGTAGCAACGTGGAGAGTGCGAGCTTACGGTCAATTTCATTCACATCCACCAAGAGCACCGTCTCCTGACCTTTGGCTGAAACCTGTGGCTGGAGTGATGGCGCGAGCGGCCGACCCTGTGGTGCGCGGGGCAACACCACCCGTACCACGGTGCCTTGGCCTGGCTGGCTCACCACATCAACCTGACCTGCACTTTGTTTTACGATGCCATAGACTGCGGTGAGTCCAAGGCCCACATTCATTTCTTTTGTGGAAAAGAATGGCTCAAACATATGCGACTGGATCTCGAGACTCATCCCGCTTCCCGTATCGCTCACTTGAATCAATACCTTGGACTGATGCCCCCCCTTGCCACTCACCGATACAGTCTCATACCCACTGGACAGGGGCTTCGCTTCAATCCGAAGCCGACCACCCTGAGGCATGGCCTCCCGCGCATTCACGGCAAGATGCAGAAGAATTTGTTCGAGCCCTTCACGATCAACCTCGACATCCATCGGTGCATGGTCGATGACGAGATCCAGCTCAATCGACGCAGGCAGCAACCCTCTGATCACTCCACGAATCTCCTCCAGCACGGCCTTGACCGACAGCACCTGCCGAAAGTGGCCGTCATGGAGGCCCAGTCCTGACAATTGAGCCGTTAGGGCTGCGGCCTGGCCTCCGCTGCGAAAGATGTCATCGACCGGCCGATACAGCGGGTCGCCCGCTTTGAGGGAGGAGAGGACCACGCCCGTCTGCCGCCCGATCACTGAAACCAGATGATTGAGTTCGCTGGCAATCCCACCGGCAACTCGACCGATCGCCTCCATCTTCTGCGCTTCAAGCAATTGCTTCTCAAGGGCTTGCCGCTCTTGCTGCTCCTGCCGAACGTGCTCATTGGCGCGCGAGAGATCCCCCTTGAGCGCCTTGATACGGGCCTCCAACTGGTCACGCGAGGCTTGCAAGGCCTGCTCAGTTTCTTTCAAGGTCTCGATACTCTCCATCAAGAATGACTTCTGTTGCCGTTCGACCCCAATCGTTTGCAACGCGAGTCCATAGAATGTTGCCATCACCAATAACACCGGCACCCCCAACAGATGCCCGACCGTCAATGAACCGGTTTGGACGACCCCTTGATAGAGGGTGAATCCATATCCGGCACAAAGCAGCAGGGAAAAGGCGATGACGTGGGAGAGCCGCCGCACCGAAGCGGCAATGAGCATAAGGAGAAAATACGACAGATAGAGGTCCGAGCGGGCATTGCCGGACAAGTAGATTGTTGCCGTGACGAACAGCGTATCGATCCCGATCAAAGCTCCGCTGAACCATGACGCCTGCAGGATTGAGAGCGGCACCAACAACAGACAGAGCACCATTGCCGCCAACCCGCCGACCATCACGTCGCTCGTCACCTGGCTCGCGAGAAGCTCTCCTCCTGATAGGAGCTGATAGGCCAACATGATGCCAACCAGCGACTGAAGCACGACATATCGTGGACGTGAAATCGCACTGTCGTACTGCGTATCGTCCAACAGCGCCTCAGCACGATTCTCAGAAGGAAGGGTGCGACTGCTCATCTGCATGATCTCCTGTTGGGCTACCAAAGACTCCCAGGACGCTGAACGAGTCGGTCGCTAGTGGCCTCTCCTGCCAACATCGTTTTCCTGCAACCGGCTCAGAGTGGAGCAAGTCCTGTACCGATACCCCAACAGAGGAGAACCCCGCCATTCCCAGCCACTAGGCACTGAGAAGGTGAACCATTTTATCCATCTCCCTACAGCAGGTCACAAAATAGAACGGTACGTGATGGCCAGAAAGTGGCTCACAGATTGGCGTTGCCTGCTTACAGTGGCCGACAGGATGCTCTCGCGGCAGCATCCTGTTGGTTGATCCCGGATAGGAACCAGACACAGACATGAAGGTGTTTATGATACGGGGAGGGAACCGTCCGCCAGGCTGTCACGAAACGGTTTCGCACGATCAAGAGCAAGACCGAGTGTCTCGCCGAGAAACGTGACATGTCCCATCTTGCGACGGGAACGAATCTCACGTTTACCATAGAGGTGGAGCACCGCGCCGGGGATGTCCAGCAGGGCTCGACAACCTGAGCCCTGTGTAATAGCCGCGACATCATTTCCAATGAGATTCACCATCACGGCAGGGCTCAGCAAACGCACTTCACCGAGCGGCATTCCACTCGCCGTACGAACCTGTTGCTCAAACTGAGACACACTGCAAGCGTCAAGCGTGTAATGGCCAGAGTTATGGGGCCGAGGCGCGATTTCGTTGATGAGCAGTTCTCCGCTAGGCAGCTGAAATAATTCAAGACAGAAGACCCCAACCCCTTCCAGACGATCCGCGACCTGACGTGCAAGGGTTGCCGCTCGCTCGGCCACAATGGGGGGGGCCAACGCCGGCACCATGGTGGTCCGAAGAATCCCCTCTTCATGTTCATTCTCAGCCAACGGATAGGTGCAACTCTGTCCATCAGATCCACGGACCACCAGGATCGAAAGTTCACGTTCAAACGGCACATAGGACTCCACGATCCAACGCATACCGGGGCGAACGGATTCCAATAACGCCCGTTCCACCTCCTGGATATGGGACTCTTGGCCAATGCGCCACTGGCCTTTGCCGTCATAACCGGCCGTCGCCGTCTTACAGAATGCGGGGTAGCCAACCTGTCGGACGGTTGCCGCCAATTGATCGGGTGTTGTCAAGGTAACAAACGAAGGAACGGGAAATCCGTTGGAGGCCAAGAACCCCTTTTGTTCGAGGCGATCCTGAATCACGTTCAGGACAGCACTCGACGGACGAACCGGTTTCTGCTGCTCCAACGCACGACAGAGTTCCGCAGGGATATTTTCCCATTCATAGGTCACGGCGCTGACCAGGTCGGCAAACCGCACAAGACTGGGCTGATCGTGAAAGGGCGCTGAAAAGTTGTATGTAGCGAAACGATGGGCAGGCGCCTCTGGATCGGGATCCCACACGGCGACCTGATAGCCAAGACGGCGTGCTGCCAGGGTGAACATGGCGCCCAATTGGCCGCCACCCAGAACACCGAGGACAGACCCTGGCTCGACGACCTCTGCCTTCACGGCCGGCGACTCGGACGGCCTGGGCCTTTCGTATTGGCCACCAAGCCCTTCGCCTCAGGAGACTGGAGCACGCTGTCAGTCTGTGTTCGACGGAATAGTTTCACGCGGTCGGCAATCGCTGGATACCGGCCTGCCAAGATTTGCGCAGCCAGCAAACCGGCATTTTCCGCCCCGCCGATCGCCACGGTGGCGACGGGAATCCCTCGTGGCATTTGTACGATGGAAAGGAGGGAATCCAGTCCGCGAAGATTTTCCGTCGGGATCGGCACTCCAATAACCGGCAGATGCGTCTTCGCAGCCAGCATCCCGGGGAGATGGGCCGCCCCGCCAGCCCCGGCAATAATCACTTCGATCCCCCGGTCTGGAGCCTGTTCTGCATAGGTGAACAAGCGATCCGGAGTCCGGTGCGCCGAGACGACCAGGAGTTCGCTTGGAATCCCCAAGTCCGTCAGCATCGCCACGGCCTTTTCTAGGATCGGGAAATCTGATTTACTTCCACCCAACACCCCGACCAAGGGATGCGAGCGATCCACCGTTTTTCGTTGCGATAGTCGTTGGGGTCCTCTACTGAGACGAGGCATATTCGCGCGGGCCTTTCTCTCGTGGGTCTCTGGCTTATGGCTCTCAACGGAGCCCCCACCTTATCGACTCTCTGAAGGATGGTCAAGCAGGCCCTACCAACAAAAACCAATTCCCTCAGAGAAATTGACCGGATGGTCGGCTTTCCACTATGATGGAGCCGCAGTAGTCGTTTCTTTGCCTCTGGCGAGGAGAAGTCGGTGGCACACTTCGCACAGGATTTGCGAAATAAAGTCCGCTCACTCGTCAGGCGGGACACCGGCCTGGATGAGATCGCCATCGACGAACTTGCGACCTCCAGAAAGCTTCAGTCCTGGGAAGCGGTCCAAATCCCAGAACGCCTTCGGTTTTCCTCGCGCCTCGCCATCAAACTCGTCCTCCTGTTTCTCTTGATCATCGCCTTCGTGCCTTGGACTCAGACGATTACCGTCATCGGACAACTCTCCGCCTATACGCCCTCCGAACGACCACAAGATATTGAAGCGCAGATCACCGGCCGGATCAAGAAGTGGCATATCTTCGAGGGGGTGCGCGTCAAGCAAGGCGATCTTATTCTTGAGTTAGATGATTACGACCCCAGTTTCATGTCTCCGGACCTCCTCTCCTTCCTCGACCAACGACGCAAGGCACTGGATCAAAGCCGCAAAGCGGCACTCGCCCGCGCCGAGCAATTGGATAAACGGATCAAGGAGATGCAGAACCTCGTGAAGTCCGCGGTCCCGTCCGCTCAGGCACGCGTGATCGAATCTGAGAATAAGGTCCGGGAAGCCTACCAGAAAGTCGAAGCAGCAAAAATTGCGGTCGCGACAGCCGAATTGAACGTGGACCGGCACAAACAGCTAGCGGAACAGGGCCTCGTGTCGCAACGCGAACTCGAGCTGACCATTCAGTCTGCGCTGGCCACCAAAGCCGATCTGACCGGCGCACAAGCCAACCTCAAGGGTGCGGAACAGGCCATGAAGGCTCTCGGCTTCGGCCGCGACCAGGTCAGCGCCGAGGTCCTGCAACGATTGCTCGACGCAGAAGCGGCCCGTGAGGCCTCTATCGGCGAAGCGGCAAAAGCCACCGATCAACTGGCCGATGTCTCACTGCGGATGTCCAACGCGGAGCAACGCCGGCTCGCCGGGCACATCCTTTCTCCGATCGATGGCACCGTGGTGAAGATGGCTCAAGCCGGGGCCGGTGAAACCGTCCGCCCCGGGGAGAAACTCGTGAAGATTTCTCCGGCGAGCACCGACAAGGCCATCGAGATGGTGGCTGACGGAATGGACGCCCCGCTGCTCAACGTAGGCCGGAAGGTGCGCATCTTGTTTTATGGGATTCCAGCTATTCCGCTCCCGGCTTGGCCGGAAATCATGGCCGGCACCTATGGTGGCGTCATCAAGGTCATCGACCAAGTCGACGATGGCAAGGGAAACTTTCGTTTCTGGGTGGTCCCGGACCCCGAAGATCGAACCTGGCCCCCACAGGAACATGTCCGCCAGGGAACCAAAGCCATGGGATGGGTCATCTTGAATCGGGTCCCGCTCTGGTACGAACTCTGGCGGCGCTTCAACCTCTTCCCGCCTGATTATCAAGAGCGCCCACCAAGCCTGATCGATACGCTCTTGCCAAAAGCAGGGCGAGGTGCGAAATAAGCGCAGCGCAGTTCGCGTTATCTCGTCTCAATATGCCCACACCACAAACGACATCACCCTTCCGCGCCGGGGCTCCCCCTCGCCGCGGTCGCTCCCCTATCTGACGAAAGGAGTATGTCTCATGAATTCCCGTCACTATCTCTTGGTCCTGCTGCTCCTGGGTTCGATCGGGCTCTGTCCACTTCCCTCCTCTGCGGAAGAGCCCCTGAAATCGAAATCGCTCCCGCCAATTCCCTTGAGTGTGGAAGAGATTCACGCCTGGATCGATCGTTCGCACCCACTCCTCAGGGGAGCCGGCACAGAAAAAACCATGGCGCGCGGAAAAATGCTCAAAGCGCTCGGCGCCTTTGAGCCAACCCTCATCAACGACACCGAACTTGAACGGTTCATCTCCAGTTCAAACCCGGGCAGAGGCACCCAAACGGTCGGATTCAACGACACACTTATTGAGGCCCGCCACCCCTGGGGCTTCCGCTACAGTGCGGGGGTGCGTCAGGCGATCGGCGATGCGAAGATCCCTGACCTCGCATTCGGCGGGGGCAACAATCAGGCCCTCCTCGGAGGCTTCTTCCCGCTGCTCCGAGGCCTCATGGTGAATCCCGAGAATGCCGAACTCCAACGATCCGAACTGGCCAACCCAAAGGCCGAGGTGCAGATCTCCCAAACAAGACAGGACCTGTTTCTTGCCGCTGCCACACAGTTTTGGGATTGGGTCACCGCGGTGAAGCTCGCAGAAGTACAGCGCCGGGCCGTGGGAGTAGCCGAAGACCGGTATCGACAGGTTGAAGGCCGCGCCAAGGCAGGAGCCGTCGCGCCGCTCGACGTGGTCGAGGCCAATCAGGAGGTGCAGCGCCGCCGAGAGGTGGCCATCGCCGTGCAACGGCTGGTCGAGCAAGAACAGCTGAAGCTGTCCATGTTCCTCTGGGAGAATAACGCACCAGTCTCGCCGCATCTGGATCGCGCCCCGAACTTCCCGTCGGCCATGCTCGTGCCGGCGCCTGACACGATCCAAGCCCATAAACTCCAAGCGAAGGTCGATCGGCCGGAAGTCAAGGAAATCGGCATCGAAGCCAAACTCAACAATATCGATCTTGAGCTGGCCAAAAATAACCTCCTCCCCAGCCTGGATGCTGAGGCCGCGCCGTCCCGCACGCCGGAGAAGTTCGTGCTGGGGCTCGGCTACCGCTTTGGGCTGGAACTCAAGATTCCAATCCTCCAGCGAAAGAGCCGCGGAGAAGTCCTGGAAGCGCAAGGCAAGGCAGATCGATTTGTCTTCATGCAGCAATTCCGCGAGCAACAAGTGCTCATCGATGTCGACAATGCCCTCTCCGCCCTCGAACGGGCCAAGGAACGCGTCGCGGCGGCGGCCGAATCGCTCCGACTGGCCAAAACCCTTGAAGAAGGGGAACGTTTCCGGTTTAGCCTTGGAGCGACTAGCATTCTCTTCGTCAACTTACGGGAACGGAATTCGGTCGATTCGGAGAGCCAGGTCATCCGAGCCAAGGCGGACTATCAAAAGGCCCAAGCCTTGTACCAATGGGCCATCGGAGCCTGGGCCAGAACGACGCCGTTCGTGACACCCGTGACCTATCGCGCAAGAGATTGATTGAGAAGAAGTGGCTTTTCTTTCACTGCTTTGATAGCGTGAGAGCATAACGCGCCTGTTCCCATACATCGGCTGGTCCTGCCCCTCTTACGCCATGTATCGAGAGGCAGGACCAGCCGAGGAAAAAGGCGGATTCCGTGCAACATCAGGTCGGTCACCAACAGAATCTGTTTCAATCGATGCTCGCATGCCTGGGCGTCCTCTTCCGCTTGGAGCGGAAGATCCTCGCCCTGATCGTCTCGTATTCGCTCGCCATCGGACTGTTCTCCCTCATCGTTCCTCTCACAGTCCAAGAGCTCGTCAACACGTTTGCCTTCGCCATTCAGCCCATCACCATTGTCACTCTCGCCGGGGTGATGGTAGCCGGGCTCATGTTCGTCGGAGCCTTTCGGGCCTTGCAGTTCTATTCCGTCGAAGTTCTGGAGCGCCGGATCTTCGCTCGGGTCGCCCTCGGGATGGCTCAGCAGTTGCCCCAGCTACAATTTTTAGGGTTTAAGCCTCGCTATGCCAATTACTTCATGGAAACAGTTTTTATGCAACGGGCGCTCTCCGTCCTCCTCGTTGACCTGATCAACGTCATCGTGGGCGGGGCGGTCGGCATGACCATCCTGGTGTTCTATCATCCATACTTCTTGCTCTATAACGCACTGCTCATGGCAGGGTTTACCGTCGTTTTTTTTCTCATGTCGCATGGAGGGCTGAAGGCCACCATCGCCATGTCCCATGCGAAATACGACACCCTGCACTGGCTGCAGGAAATCTCGTTCAATCTGCTGCACTTCAAAGCCACAGACAGCCAAGCCATATTGATGCGAAGGACCGATGAGTTAGTCCAGTCCTACGTCGAGACCAGACAAACTCGATTCGGCATTCTGATTCGCCAATACTTGGGATCGGTCGGCTGGCAAGCCGTCGCCCACAGCGGGCTCCTGGCCACGGCCGGATGGTTGTTGTCCATCGGCCAATTGACGCTCGGGCAACTGGTCGCCGCCGAAGTTGTTGTCAGCGGGCTCCTCTTGAGTTTTGATGCCGTCGTCAAACGGATGGGACATATTTATTACTTCCTCACCGGTTTGAACGAGCTCGATTTTCTCTTCTCGCTTCCAAAGGACCAAGCCTCCGCCGCCCTGTCCGTCCCGCTGCCGGACCCCACCATTCACGGTATTCGCATGACATGCAAAGACCTCGCGGTCATCCACCCAGGTCTGCCGCCGATCTTCGACCATTTCAATCTTGAAGTCACCCCCGGCGAAAAAGTCGGTGTCTACGCCAGTACGGCGGCAGCCAAAACGGCGCTCGCACGAGTCTTGGCAGGACTGGAAACGCCGACCGGCGGCGTCCTTCGCTACAACGGGGTAGACCTTCGCCACCTCGATCTTCACGCCATCAACCGCTGTCGAGGGTTCATGATCGACTCCCAGCTCTCCCTGTTCGAGGGCACGATCGAAGATAACATCGTGTTGGGACGATCCTATATTCCGTATAGCGATATCCGATGGGCTTTGCGCTTCACCGAATTGGAAGAAGACGTCGACGCATTCCCGCAGGGACTCAAGACCCACATCCGAGCCCCTGGGAAAATCCTGGCTCCGACGCATATCATGCGGATTTTGCTCGCGCGTGCAATCCTCGCCCGTCCGCAAATCTTGATCTTCGACGGCATCATCCACAATATGCAGCCGGCCATGCGCGAGACCGTCTTACGACGGCTCTGCTCAAAAGACGAACCCTGGTCGGTGATTTTTGTATCGAACGATCCGAATCTCACGCCGCACATCGATCGACGAATCATTCTCGATTAATAGGGGAACAGAGTGGGACTGACAACATTTCTTCGATCATTTCGTCCCAGCGCCTCACAACTATTGATCAGCTTCCTGGTTGCCGGCCTTGGGTGGCTCAGCGGGCAAGCATTGAGCAGCGTCGACCAGGATTTACGCATTATGTATACCGAGTACACGCTCGGAGCCACCGACCTTGCGCATATTTCCGCAGACGTCATGCGGTATCGAAACACCATCATCCGCGCCCTCGAAGCGGATAGCCAGAAGGACTTCGAGCGAATCACGGAATCTTTGCCCGCACAACGCGCAAGAATTCAGCATGCCGTGGACCGGTATGCAGCCGCGGGACTGCGCGTCTCGCGGAGCGGGCGCAGTGAGCCTGAGGATATCGAGGCAGTCCGGCGCAGTCTCGATCAGTATTTTTCGGTAGCTAGCACGACCGTACAACTCTTGACGCAGGAATGGACCGCCGTCTCTCTAACAGAACGGGAAACCATCAGACGAAAAGCGGAGGAGCATGCCTCTGATAACGCAGGCCCGAAAATGATTCAGGTCAGCCTCGCGCTGGATCGGCTATTGGACACTGTGGCGGATGTGGCGAAAGACATGCGGGATGAGGGCACCAAGGCGATCCAGCGCACAAGCCTGCTGCTCGTAGGTGGAAGTTTTTTTATCGCCTTTTTAAACCTCTTCTTCACCAGACAGCGTG
>VFKF01000196.1 GCA_009885705.1 Nitrospira sp.
AATTGTTGAAAGATCGTGCGCTCTTTGCTCGATGAGTCGTCCGGGAACAGTGCGATCAGCAGCATGGTGGCGAACAGGCCTGCCGCTAGCCGGTAGGTCCGAGGTGTCTGATCGATTCTGTGGCTGGAGACTGAGTGGAAGCGCATAGGGGAAGTATACCATGCGAGTCGTCTTCCCCTTCATCGGGGTTGGCGAAGTGGTATGGGCGATGACGTGCGAATGAAGAAGGGGTCTGTGACACCATGACCATGCCGTTTTTGACTGCGACAGTACCGGGCATCGGCGGACAGATGCGGACTCTGCCGGAAGATTTTCAGGTCGAGGAACGGCCGCTCTATCTTCCTTGCGGCGATGGGGAACATCTCTACATCAAGATCAAGAAACGCCTGCTCTCCACGCCGGATCTCGTGTTGCGACTCTCTTCGGTCTTGGGGATAAAAGCGCAGGCGATCGGGGTGGCGGGTCTCAAAGATGCCAGGGCCGTGACGACGCAGATGATTTCACTGCTGGGCGTGACGCCTGACCGGCTGGATCGCCTGAAAGTGGATGAACAGTTGTTGTCGGTGGAAGTGTTGGGTCGACATCGCAATCGGTTACGTCCGGGGCATCATGCCGGCAATCTCTTCCGGTTGGTGATCAGGGATGTCGCCAGCCATGCCCGTGAGACGGTGCCTCTGGTCGTGGACATGCTGGCGCGGCGAGGGGTGCCGAACTATTTCGGTCCGCAACGGCAGGGACGGAGTGGGCTGAATTACCAGACGGGAGCCGAGTTGCTGGTGGACCCTGTTCGCAGGAACAAGCTGAGCCGGTCCAAGCGCATGTGGTATCTCAATTCCTATCAGTCGCACTTCTTCAATGCCATGTTGGCCAGACGGCTGGATCGGATCGATCGCATCCTGGTGGGAGACTGGGCCATGAAAATGGAGAACGGCGCCTGTTTTCTGGTTGAGGATGCCGCGGTGGAACAGCCCAGGGCGGACCAGTTCGAAATCAGTCCGACCGGCATCCTCTTCGGGTCGCGCGTGTCGTGGGCCACGGGAGAGCCTGGCGAGATCGAACGGGCCGTGGTGGTCGAGAGCGGCGCCACGCCGGAGAGCCTCACCGAAGCGGCGAAGGCTTGCGGGTTTCGCGGTGAACGGCGCTCGTTCCGAACGCGCCTTGTCGATTTGGACTGGGCATTAGATGGCACCGTGCTCACCCTCTCGTTTTCACTCCCGCCAGGCGCGTATGCGACGAATGTTCTCCGCGAACTCATGAAGTCCGAGTCGCCGGCTGCTGAAAATGCCCGCTAGCTTCGTTCTCGGCGAGTGAGCATCCTCGACGTACTGCAAGGGTACGCCTCCGGTGCTCACTCGCCTGCGGCCTCGCTATCGGAGCATTTTGAGCAGCCTGCGTAAATACATTCTCCGGTCGAAGAAGCCCTCAACGTAGTTGTGCGACTCACCATCATCCCAAGCCTAACCTGCAGTACATAAAACTGGGTGGTACAATCTGTAAAGAGCCTACCTGATTGGAGCCTGGTCTACTATGCAAGACCAAGAAACCGTCATCCTCCAAGGCCACATCATCGATTCGCTGATCCTGGCGAAGGTCCTGGACCGGATCCTGATGATGGGTGGAACCTTCGACCTTCAGGACGTGCAGATCGGCAAGACCCGCGAGGAGCCGTCGCGCGCCAGGATCATCGTACGGGCCTCGTCTGCCAAGCTGCTGAGCGATATTCTTCATGCCATTCAACCTCACGGTGCGTCGGTTGAGAATGAACGGGACTGCCGACTGGCCGCGGCGCCGGCAGACGGCATCTTTCCCGACGAGTTTTATGCGACGACCCATTTGTCTACCCAGGTTCGCCTGCGTGAGCAGTGGGTGGAGGTGGAGGGGATCGAGATGGACTTGGGGATTCGCGTGGATCCAGCGGACCTGACTGCTCGTACCATTCCCATGGGAGAAGTAAAGCAAGGCGATCTGATTGTGACCGGCCGCGAGGGTGTGCGAGTGATTCCCCTCCAACGGCCCCGTGATCGCGATGTGTTCAGCTTTATGGAGTCGCAGGTGTCGTCCGAGCGTCCCCATGGGCGCGTGATCAGCGACATTGCCAAGCGCCTGGTGCAGTTGCGAACAGGATTCCGGGAGGGGAAGGCAGGCAGCAACGTGCTGTTGGCGGGAGGCCCGGCGATTGTGCATGCCGGAGGGCGCGACGCGCTGACATGGCTCATCGAGGAAGAATTCATCCATGTCCTGTTCTGTGGGAATGCCCTGGCCGCGCACGACATGGAAGTCGACCTCTACGGCACGTCCCTCGGCTATGGAGATGCCGCTGGCCGGGTCCTGCCGCATGGGCATGAACACCATCTGCGAACGATCAATCGGATCAGGGCCATCGGGAGCATCGAGGGCGCAGTTCGGTCGGGAGCCATCAAGACCGGCATTATGGCGGCCTGCGTCAGACGGGGTGTTCAGGTTGTCATGGCCGGCACGATCCGCGATGACGGCCCGTTGCCCGGCGTGATCACGGATTCAGTAGAGGCGCAAGCAGCCATGCGTAGGGCAATCCCCGGTGTCGGACTGGCCTTGCTCGTGGCTTCGACATTACATGCGGTGGCGACAGGCAATTTATTGCCCGCCACGATCCCCTCTGTCTGTGTCGATATCAATCCGGCCGTACCGACCAAGCTTGCAGACCGAGGAAGTTTTCAGGCTGTCGGACTGGTCATGGACGCGGCGTCGTTTCTGAGAGAACTCGCGCGCGAGCTGGGAGCGAGTCTG
>VFKF01000494.1 GCA_009885705.1 Nitrospira sp.
CGCCAAACCCTGCCCCGACGTCAGGCGAGTTCTACGAAGCGGAGAGGTGCGAGAGTGGCCGAATCGGGCAGTCTCGAAAACTGCTGTCCTGGCAACGGGACCGTGGGTTCGATCCCCACCCTCTCCGCCAAAACAGAGTAGTTCTGGCCGCCGGCCTTATCATCATAAGGCCGGCGGATCAGTACCTCAGTCAGCTTTCCCCTGCGCCTTCTCCTGCAACGCTCGTCTCAGCTCAACCATTGCCAAGGTATCTCGCTCGCAATATCGCAGCAGGCTCTCCTCAATCGTCGCCCGCTCGATCCAATCCGTTTCGACGAAGACCATGCGGTAGTACTGGCTGGCGGCATGCCCTCCCTCTTTGATGGCCAAATCGTCATAGGCCAGTGAGTGCACCATCGCCGGCAATACCGACTTGATGGAGTACGACCCGCCGAAGGCTGGATGGTAGTAATGATCTCGTATGATCGGAAAGAGGTCCCAGAGCCTGGCAATGAGACGAGATAAGGCCGGCTTGAGAGACGGGATGGCCACAGAGAGCTGTTCCAAGATGGACCGTTCGTAGGGCGAATAGACGCAGATACTCCCCTTCTCCCCTAGAGATTCCAGCAAGGACTCAGCCAATACCCTGCGAGGATCGCTGACATCCTTATGCAGAAATTCCTCGTGGCGCAGCTCACCGGTTTCCTGCTCGATATGATTCGACCACTGAACCGGGAGCGCTTGATAGGGTCTCGTCTCAGAAAATCGAGGCACCGCCATCATGACCGTCTCGAAATCGAGGTGATGGACGGGATACTTCACAGCCTGTAACACCGTGCCCAGCTTTGCAGACACCCACTCGACATTTTCTTTCACTCGACGCTGAACCGGCGACAATTTCGTACCGGCGGGAATCTCGTCGATCGTCATCACGCCCTGTTGCGTCAGCTGACCGACTACCTGCTTCGATCCCGGCAAGTAATGAATCCAGCGCTCTGGTTTGTCCTTGGTGCAATGGTCCCAGAACGGGCAATCGTAGGGTGTATGACAATGCCGGTCCGGCTCAATCGCGGGGGCCTGGGGCTGGAGCAGCATGCTGGTCATTTCAGCCAACCGACCAGGCACGTCAGCCCTGCGTTGCGCCACCGCCTCGGACAGATCCTGAATCGCAAACAACTCTGTCAGATCGATGGTCCCATTCCTATAGAGATAGCCGGTATTGATATGCATGAGACTGACGGAGACGAGCGTCAGCCCTGCGCCAACGATTACTTCGCTTTGAATAGCCAGATCTTCAAGATGGATGTCTTTGACCCTGGTGGAAGACTTGACCTCGATCAGACGCCAGCCACAAGGCTGTCCCTCTTCTGCTGGAACACGCTCCAGCACATCGGCACGAATTAAGACCCCGGCATGCAAAAATGCCGCTTCGAAAATCGCCGGCACAGCAGGATCCTCGATCAGCGCGGCCGTCTGCGCCAGCGCAGCCTCACTCTGGCGATAGCCTGCCGTGACCAACACACCGCCTGGAAAGCGGCTCCTGGCCAACTCCCCAACTTCTGTTCCCATCTCAAACATCGCCTGAGTTGCCGCATCAGGCTTCGTCGCTAAAAAGGGCTGGTGAATTTCGAGATACAGCCGCTTGTGACATTGTAGGCCGGACAGAAATTTCGACTTCGAAAGGCGCGAGGCCTTCGGAGGAGAAGCTGGTACGGAATCGTTCAGTTCATTCATCGTGTATGACCCTAATCGGACGGACCCACATTTGTCCAGCAGGCAGAATGCTCAACGAGGCCAGCTCGTCGTTCGTCTCTCGTCTGAAGAAAAGAGCATCTAGCGTATGGCGTATGGTCAGGAATGAAGGGATGTCCTTGTTCCAGCTATGAGCTATACGCCATATGCTCTCTCCCCCACGAGATACGCTTCACGCTTCACGAGTGACGGTCTTCTTATGCTGGCAGCCTTTATCAACAGCCTGCTAGGATGGCCGAACATGGCATCCCGCATCGCACAAATCAGAAAATCCGTCCTGACCCTTGCCTTACCTGTTACGGTCAGTAGCCTGCTCCAACGGACCGAGGGCATCGCTGCCGTCTTCCTCGTCGGCGGTCTCGGCGCCACATCCATTGCCGCCGTCGGACTCGGGCAGTTGCTCGCCTTCATGTCCACCACACTCGTCTCAGGGCTATCGGTAGGCGCCAACGTCCTCATTGCCCAACTATCGGGGGCTCGCCGCACCAAAGACGTCGGCGAAGCGGCCACTCACCTCCTCGGATTGGCCGCCATCGTTTCTTGCGCACTCATGATACTTGGATTGTCCCTGAATCGTCTCACCATGGAACTGTTGGGCGCAGAACATCAGGTCATCGCATTGGCCCTTCCCTACTCGAATCTGATCTTCCTGGTCATTCCCTTCACGATCTTTCTGCAAGTCCTCTCCTCGCTCATGCAAGGCACAGGAAATACCAAAACTCCAATGTATGCCTTAATCGCCGTGAATCTCCTCTATCTGACGATCGCGTATCCATTAATCTACGGACATTGGGGCTTGCCAGCCTGGGGGCTCACAGGAGCAGCAGTGGCGACGGGTATCGCTGAAGGAACGGGTGTGGCCTATCTCCTCTGGGCCAATCGAACATTGTTCAGGAAGTCGCTCAAACCACGATATGACCTCATGCATTCCACCTGGCAGATCGGCGCTCCCGTCTCTGGCGAACGCATGTTTCAACAGGCGGGCATCATCCTCTATACGAAGATCGTGCTGCTCTACGGGACGGTAACCTACGCCGCCCATCAAGTCGGCTTGTCGATCGAATCGCTCTCGTTCCTGCCAGGCTATGGCTTCGCCATTGCGGCAGCCACGATGGTGGGACAGAGTATCGGCGCAGGGAAATATGTGCGGGCCAAACTGGAAAACTGGGAAGCGAACCGGCTGGCCACCATCGCGATGACCTCGATGGGTGTGTTGTTCTTCTTCTTTCCTTACGTGCTGCTCCGTGCCTTTACGAATGACGAAGCGGTGGTCGAACTCGGGACCGTCTTTCTGCGCATCGTCGCGATCCTCCAAGTGCCGCTCGCCCTCACCATGGTATTGGCCGGATCGCTGC
>VFKF01000317.1 GCA_009885705.1 Nitrospira sp.
AGCACATCGCGGAGCGTCGAAAGATCCTGACGCAAGGCAGCCTCTTTGGCTTTGACAACCGACGCTTGATACGAAGGCACCGCCAGGGTGGCAAGGATACCGATAATCGATACCACGATCATCAGTTCGATCAGGGTGAATCCATCTGAGCCCCCTGTGCCACGCCTACCAATCTCGATACTTCGTTCCATCTAATGCCAGATCCTGACTTTGCGTCATCACATCGTAGACATCGTCCCCGCACCAACTCGATGCAGACGGCGCATCTCGATAACATCGGAATAACCAATCGGCCTTGCCGGTTAAGGGATCGAGCGGAAGACTCCTCAGATAACGCTTCGTCGTCGTGCCCCTAACCGTCGCCTCTTCACTGGTGAGCTTGATCCCCAAGAGCATGTCCAGCGACTTCGGATATCCATAGGCGCTCGTGACGTCTTTGCATGTGAGCTTGTTCTTCAAGCAAGCCGGCCCCAATAATACGTCGCCATCGCGGTTCCACTCCAACTTGAAGGTATCGATGGCCGCCCGCATGATCCTCAAATGCTGACGCAATTCTATTTCGTGCGTCCGTTTCGCCGACAGTCGACTAAGCGGCATCGCGACAGAAGCAAGGACCATCACAATCGTCAGCGTAATCAGGAGCTCCAAAAGGGTTACGCCCGACTCTTTCACCGCACCCTCACAATACCTTTTCCTTCTTGAAGTGGCGCCGTGGATGATTCCGCAGCGGAATCCACCAACACCACACGGAGAGGCGACACGCCAGGCGCCTTAGCATAGAAGGTAACCGTGACGGTCCGCCCGCCGAGCTGCCTTGCTGCTGGTGAAATCTTAAACGCAACCATTCCCGCTTGCGCCCCCGAGCTATTGGAAGCCTCCTCACCCGTGCTATCGAGCGGTACGACTTTGCCATTCAGGATCGCCCTGAACTCCAGCACCTTTGGATCATACTGAAGCTGAAACACACCTTCCGCCGTGGGTCGAAGGCGCTCGTCATTGATGGCAAGGGTAAACTCTTTTCCCATTTGAATGACCGACTCATCCGGTCTGATCGAAGCGGCAGCCCCCACCGAAACTAATGGA
>VFKF01000042.1 GCA_009885705.1 Nitrospira sp.
AGACCGTGCTGTAGAACAGGGTCGAGCGAGCGAGGCCTAAGAGTTGGCCTGAGCTGCGGGAGCCGGCGAGCGAGGCGAACGAGTCATATTTGAATTCGCGCTTCACGCCAGGGCGGATCGAGAAGGACTGTCCCTCATGCGCATATTCGAATTTATACGCGAGCCCGTCTCCGCGGGGTGCTCCGTGGTATTCCAGAATCGCATCGACACGATTCGACTGATTGAACCGAACTTGATTGGCCAATGAGACGTAGCTGCCTGCGAGCTGTTCCTTGGAACTCCAGAAGTTTTCTGCGCCGACTTCGAGGATCGTGGTGGTAAACGGCGTCACATCGACTTTGCCGCGCGATCCGATCCGGAACCCATAGAGCTCGAACGGCTTCTCTGGCTGGGCAAGTACCCCGACCACCCCTTCGATCGTCGGTTCGCGTCCCTTGAGCATGTCCTGGCGCAGACTGGTCAGATCGCCGGGCTCCCGCCTCGCAGACTGCCGTGCCAGATTCGCGTGGTAGAGGGCCAGATCGTTATTCCCCAGCCAGGCATAGGCTTTTGCCAGCCCACGATGGGCTTCGGGATTACGGGGCTGCCGGTCGAGAACGGTGCCGTATTGTGCGATGGCGTCCTGGCTGGTTTCCTTGTGCTGCGCCAGGTGTGCCGCGTATTTGAGGCGCATGGTCGTATCGTCTTTACGCTTCAGACCCATGCGGAAATATTTCAACATGTCTTTTTCGCGATAGGCATAACGAGACCATTCCAGGGCCTGTGCCTGGTCGAATGCAATCTCCGGGTCGTCGTCGTACTTCGCGAGGTATCGGTCGAATGTCTCGATGGCTTTGTTCTTGAGCCCCTGTTTTTCATAGGCGATGCCGAGGTTGCGCATGGCTTCACGGTGGTTGGGATCGCGCTCCACCACCTTCTCGTAGGCTTCGATGGCCGCTTTATAGTTTTCAATGTCCATGTTGGCGCGCCCACGCGAGAGATACCATGCTTCCGTAAAGTCCTCCGCGAGCGAGACTGTGCCGAGTCCGGTCACCATCAATAACGTGAAACTGATTATGGCAAGGGAGCGTGATCGCATAAAATTAGTCGGTGCCTTTCCTGTCGTGTCGTTTCTGGCGCCATACGCCACATGTGCGTTGAATGTTTAGGGGATGGCCTGGAGGCCCACTCTCGGTATCAGCCTCCATCGCCTCGCGCGATAGACAGGGCGATAGGCC
>VFKF01000090.1 GCA_009885705.1 Nitrospira sp.
CCGTGATCGATATGGGCAATAATCGAGAAATTGCGTATCAGGCTTTGCAAATCCTAACTCATTTCCCAATAAAATCGGTTTATTATAGTTACTGCCCCCGATGTTGTCAAAGTAATCGCCCCCCTCGTATACTCCGCATCGCGCCACGTTCCCATAAAAATGGTCAAAGGTCATTGGTCATAGGTCACGCGGTTAAAACACTCTTTCCGGCCCTGACAATTGACCATTGACCCTCTACCCAACGACTATGGCTCGACAACCTTCTACGAAACAATTGATTGATTGGGATCACCGATACCTCTGGCATCCCTTCACCCAAATGCATGAATGGGAACAGGAGAAGCCACTCATCATCGAGCGGGGGAAAGGGTCCTACCTGATCGATACGGAAGGGAAGAAGTACCTCGACGGAACCTCCTCTATCTGGGTCAATCTGCATGGGCACCGCCATCCGGCACTCGACCGTGCCATCAAGACACAACTCGACAAGATTGCGCACTCGACCTTCCTGGGCCTCTCCAATCCCCCCGCGATTCTACTCGCCCGTGAACTCATTCGGATCGCGCCGAAAGGACTGACGCGCGTGTTTTATTCCGACAACGGATCAACAGCAGTCGAAGTGGCGCTCAAAATGGCAGTCCAATACTGGCAGCAACGGCGTCCCGAAGCCGGTCCCAAAAATACCTTTTTGCATTTGAAGCTGGCCTACCATGGTGACACCCTCGGAGCTGTCAGCGTGGGCAACATCGAGCTGTTTCATGGGCGATTCAAGTCGCTCCTCTTTCCCACCCTCGAAGCCGACCCTCCCTATTGTTATCGCTGCCCGCTCAATCAGACCTACCCGTCGTGCCAAATGGCCTGCCTCGATCCGATCGAACAGATCCTCAAGAAGCGGCACCGCGACCTGGCCGGCTTCATCATCGAGCCATTAGTCCAGGCAGCAGCCGGCATGATCACAGCCCCGCCCGGCTATCTCAGACGAATCAGTGAGCTCTGCACAAAATACAATGTCCTCTTAATCGCCGATGAAGTGGCCACCGGCTTCGGCCGCACCGGGAAAATGTTCGCCTGCCAACATGAGGGGGTGACACCGGACTTGATGGCGATCAGCAAGGGTCTCACCGGCGGCTACATGCCATTGTCCGCCACGTTAACCACTGAAGAGATCTACAAGGGGTTTCTCGGCAAGTACGAAGACTTCAAAACATTCTTCCATGGCCACAGCTACACAGGCAACCCACTCGGCTGTGCCGTGGCCCTGGCCAATCTCGACATATTCAA
>VFKF01000360.1 GCA_009885705.1 Nitrospira sp.
GGGAGACCGACAAGCTGGCCATCGAGGTCATCAAATTAGTTGTGGCACACAAGCCAGAGCAAAAAGTCGCCAAGATCGTAGTCAGTGAAGCCGGCGCATCGGTCTATTCCGCGTCGGCCTTTGCCGCGGCTGAGTTCCCCGAATTGGATGTCAGTCTGCGCGGAGCCGTTTCCATTGCCCGTCGTTTGCAAGATCCTTTGGCAGAGTTGGTGAAGATCGACCCCAAGGCCATCGGCGTCGGCCAATATCAGCACGATGTGAACCAGAAGGCGTTGGCACGATCGCTGGACGCCACTGTCGAAGATTGCGTGAACGCGGTCGGCGTGGACGTCAATACGGCTTCGGCTCCGTTGCTTGAGCGGGTATCGGGTTTGAACAAGGTGCTGGCAAAGAATATCGTCGAGTATCGCGATGCGAACGGCCCTTTTGCGAACCGTACCACGATCCGCAAGGTGCCGCGTCTTGGCGACAAGACCTTCGAGCAGGCCGCCGGTTTTCTGCGCATCAATGACGGGGACAATCCGCTGGATCGCTCTTCGGTCCATCCGGAAGCCTATCCGGTGGTCGAGCGTATTCTAGCGCGCATCGGCAAAGGTATGATGGACGTGATGGGGCAGCCTGCGGTGCTAAAGGGATTATCTCCCGCCGACTTCATCGATGAGAAATTCGGGGTGCCGACGGTGCGCGACATTTTGACCGAGTTGGAAAAGCCTGGCCGCGATCCGCGGCCTGAATTTAAGACTGCCACCTTCCAAGAAGGCATCGAGTCGCTGACTGACCTGCATCCGGGGATGATCCTTGAAGGAGTCGTGACCAACGTCGCGGCCTTTGGCGCCTTCGTCGACATCGGGGTGCATCAGGACGGGCTCGTGCACGTATCGGCGCTGGCCAACAAATTCATCAAGGACCCACATGAGGTCGTGAAGCCTGGCCAGATCGTGAAGGTGAAGGTATTGGAAGTCGATGTAAAGCGCCAGCGTATCAGTTTGACCATGCGGCTCGACGATGTGCCAGGCATGGCGTCGACTTCAAGCCGCGCACCAGCCGAGGCCTCTACGGGAGCCGTACGCGACCAACGTGACCGGCGTCCGTCAGCACCTCAGCATGCCTCGGAACGTCAGCCACAGCCGGCCGGGACGATGGCGATGGCCCTCGCGCTGGCGCGGGCCAAGCAGCAGAAGTAGCAGGAGTCAGTTTCGTTGATTGCTCGTTCGAAGAAAAGAGCATATGGCTGACGGCCTGTAGCCCGAACGGAGACCATTCTATTTTCTTCGGCATGGCACCATCTCTCCCTCGTGCGCGTGCCATTCGCTATACGCTATTAGCTATCAGCTCTGCGCTTCACGAGATACGAACGACAATCTTCTTCTGCTAGCGGCGTGATGGCGCTGGCCGATGGTGTAAGAGTGCCGGTCCAAGCGGGAGCAGGGGGTGGCCGGTGAAGGCAGTCGTGAGGCTGGCGACCGCGTGATAAAACGCCATGGTTCCAACGAGAATGTGGAAGACGCCGGGGAGGAATTCGCCGATTTGATCCAGGCGGGCCAAGAAGGTGAGTAAGAACGTCGCGGTGATGACGACGTGCAGGGCACAGAGCGTCGTATTTCTGTAAGCGGTCAAGTAGACCATGACGGCTGAAAAGAAGAAGTAGACCAGGTTGATCGGGGCGAAGAGCACCATGTCGAGCTGGAAGTTGGTGCTGGCGCTGACCAGCTTGGCCGTGCAGACAGTGGTCCAGAAGAAACCATACATGGTGAGAGCCGTCCCGCCGAGCTGCTCGTGGTAGCGGATGTCGGTAATCCCGGCAAGAATTTGCACGATGCCGCCGAAGACCAGGGCAATGACTAACGTACCGACGTGATCTCGAGCCGGAATCCCTCCCAACTGTGCGACGCCCAGAGTGAGGGCGCCGACCGCCAGTCCGAACAGGCCAATAGCTAAGACATCGATTCGTCGCGGGTGTAACTCATCGTCCATGAGGACTCCTTGTTCATTGTCGTTGTATTGCAGTGACAGTCGGGAAAGGGGAGCATGCAAGAGTGGCAGCGGAAAAAGCAAGGCCCGCGAAGGAGGGGGCTGTTCAGGCGTTAAAGCCTGGGAGCCGGTTTTGTCTTGAAGAAATCTCCGCCTTTCACAGACTCGTCGTCTGTCCCCCATGCGATCTGTTTATCCTGTCGTTTCATGAGCGGCACATGTTTGGAGCAGTGGATATAGGCTTCTTTGATGTCGATGATGATCCAGGCTTCCGGACGGCGGCCCCCCTTGATTCGAGAGGCTTCGACCATGCCGGCTGGAAGATGGGGGAAGGTTGTGAGGTCATCGGGGCTGAGGACCCGGGCGGCTCCATTCACGTGTAATCCCACCGTGCTCTGATAATAGTCGAGAAAGATCATTCCGATCTGCGGGTTTTCTAGAATATTACCCACGCTCGCCAGGACGCCATTCCCTCGATATTCCGGGTAGGCGACGGTCTTCTCATCGAGTACCTGTACGAATCCAGGCGTGCCGGCGCGGAAGGAACAGTCGCAACGGCCCGCCGCATCGGCCGTGGCGATGAAGACCATCTCCTGCCGTGCAATGAACTGCTGCATCAGGGGATTCAGATGATCCAGCATCTGATTGGCGTAAAACGCCGCTGCGCGGGGACTGCTGCCGAATCGTTGTTGTGCCTGCTGTTCTGCTGGCGAAGCCGGGCGTTTCATACGCATACTCCTGGTCGCAGATTGCTGATTGCGATCGCGTCTGGCTCCATTGTCCACCAGGAAAGACCGGTTTGTCGAATGCGCTGCAGAGGATGCCGAATTGAGGTGCTGAAAAGGTCTCATGCCGCGGCTGGGTCTGCGACGCGCCAGGGCGGCCTCAAATCGCTAAGGGGGATGAGCCGCTCTAACTTTCGTCAGAAGCGAGACGATATTTTTTGAGCTTCGTGAGTAGCGTTTTGTAGTCGATATCGAGCGTCTTGGCCGCCTGAGTCTTGTTGCCGCCGCTGGCGTCGAGTACTCGTTGGATGTGGAGCCATTCGACCTCGTCCAGTGAGAGCTGGGTCTGGTCTCCTGGCTGCAACGCGGTTCGAGTTTTCGGCAAGAGAGCGAGGACGTCTTCTCGACCGATCGGACCCGTTCCCTGGCTCATCAACACGATTCCTTCAAGCACATTGCGCAGTTCACGCACGTTGCCGGGCCAACCGTGGCTGGCCAGGGCTTGCAGGGCTTCGTGTGAGTGAGTTCGCTTTGTGGCTCCCGGGATGCGCAGCGTGGAGAGGATATGTTCGGCAAGTTTTGGCAGGTCTTCTTTTCGCTCGCGGAGAGGGGGCACGCGCAGGGTGACGGTGTTGATGCGGTAGAGCAGGTCGTCCCGGAAGCGGCCCTGGTGCACGAGTTCCTGGATGTCCTGGTTCGTGGCTCCGACAATACGAACGCTGGCCTGGAGTGTCCTCGTGCTGCCGACCGGTCGGTATTCGCCACGATCCAGGAAGCGCAGCAGGCTCACCTGCATCGGACC
>VFKF01000084.1 GCA_009885705.1 Nitrospira sp.
ATCGCGATTTCGGCACCACCCTCGTCCTCGTCACGCATGATCGAGCCATGGCCTCCTCAATGGAACGAATCATTGCGTTACGCGATGGTCGCATCGAGTCCGATAGCCTCACTGACTCAGAGCTTCCTATCGCAGAGTCACCACGATGACCCCCTTCATCTTCAGGATGGCCTGGCGGGAAACCAGAGGCGCCTGGCGCCACTTTCTGTATTTCTTCGCATGCATTGCGATTGGCGTCGGGGCCCTGGTCGGGGTATCGCTGTTTGGCATGAACGTCGATCGCGCCGTCACGAAAGAAGCGCGCGGCCTATTAGGTGGCGATCTCGAAATTCGCCTCACGCATCCCCTGAGTCTTGCCGGGCAAACGGTGCTGGACTCGCTGGGCGAACGAAACATGGTCTTCACCCATGTGAGCGAACTCATCGCGATGGCTGCGCGCACCACGCAACCGTCATCCGGCGCCCAGTCGACTCAGATCATCGAACTCAAAGCTATCGAATCGGCCTATCCCCTCTATGGGGCAATCCGGCTCGACCCGGCTCAATCGCTCGATGCCCTGCTCCACCCGGATGAACGTCGCTGTGGCGGACAGTCCTGCTTTGGGGCCGTGGTGCAGGAGTCATTGCTGATCCGGATGGGCCTCTCCGTGGGAGATCATCTCAAGATCGGTCACGTGAGGTTTTTAATTTCCGGCATCGTCCGGACCGAGCCGGATCGAATGGCCAATGCGTTCAGCTTAGGCCCGCGGGTGATGATTACCCAGGAGGGGCTACGGGCAGCGGAGCTGATCAAGCCGGGAAGCCGGGTGCGAGAGCGGTATCTTGTCAAAATATCGGCCGGCATACCGCTGGAGCCGCTCCTCGCTGATCTTCGTGGCAGGCTGGCAACAGATTCCGTGCGCATATCCGGCTATCGCACAGCCCAGCCACAGTTGAAACAATTTCTCGACCAGCTCTCCCGTTACCTCGGGCTGATTGGGCTCACGGCGCTATTCATCGGTGGACTGGGGGTCGGAACCTCGATTCACGCCTTCTTGCGCGACAAACTGCGAACGATCGCGACCTTGAAAGCGCTTGGCGCCGATTCGACCATAGTCGTCTCGACCTATGTGGCGCAAACGATCATCTTAGGATCAGTGGGGAGCTTCGCGGGAATCCTCTTGGGGATCGGGCTTCAACGGATACTCCCTCCCATTATGGCCGGTCTATTTTCATCCGACCTCCTCGACCAATTGGGCGTCTCCTCAGATCTGTCCTGGTCCTCGATATGGCCCTTGCTGAAAGGGGCCACACTGGGACTGTTGTCGACGCTACTGTTTACCCTGTGGCCTCTCTTGAAGACTCGAGACATTCACCCTGGTGCAATCTTTCGGCAAGATGCTGAGCAGGCGACGGTCGAGCAGCAGACAGCTCCTTCACCATGGTGGGTGAGATGGGGACTGACAGACCGCGTAAATGTTGGCACGGCCGCAGGAATCATCCTCGGGCTCTGCGCGCTTTCGGTATGGCAAGCCGGCTCATGGTCGATCGGCTTCCTGTTTCTCGGAGCATTGTCTTTCGCTATCCTCCTCCTCTTCGTCTGCGCGCAGATATTCGTGCGACTGCTGGGCTGGATGCCATTACCACGCGTCTTGAGCCTTCGTTATGCCGTCGGCAATGTCGTGCGACCAGGAGGGCAGGCAGCCGGCATCATGGTCGCCATCGGTATCGGCGCCATGATGATTGTCACGGTGACGTTAGTGGAGCAGGCGTTGCTGCATCAAGTGCAGGAGAGTCGACCGGCGGATGCCCCAACCTTCTTCTTCATCGATATTCAGCCTGATCAAGCACAAGAGTTCGTCTCGCTGGTACAACGCCAAATCGGACAGGTGATTCCTGAACTGACGCCACTGGTGCGCTCACGCCTCCATGCCATCAATGGGCACATCGTCACCGCAGAAGAAGGCATTCAGAAGGACGAGAAGCGATCGGAAGGGAAAGAAGAGCGGGGGAAACAATGGTACCTCACCAGGGAATATGTATTGACCTTTCTCGAACAGCTCCCGAAAGATAATCGGCTCGTCAAAGGGGAATGGTGGAAACTTGGGCAGGTCTTCTCAATCCCACACGTATCGGTAGAAGAAGAGGCCGCCATACACTTGGGGCTCGAGATCGGCTCACTCGTGGAACTCGATATTCAGGGAACCATTCTGCAGGCTGAAGTGAGCAGTATCCGGAAAGTCGAATGGGGGAATTTTTCGACGAACTTCTACATGATCTTTTCCCCGGGAGCTCTTGAAGGAGCGCCGTTTACCTATGTCGCAACGGTACGGGTCTCGCCGGATCAAGAGGTACCGCTGCAACAAGCCGTCGTCGCCTTATTTCCCAACGTCAGTGCGATTCATATCGGCGACGTACTCGCCAGTTTTGCGCGAGTGCTCGATCGCCTGTCATTGGCGATCAGGGCTGTCGCATTATTTTGCGTCGTAGCCGGCTGGTTGGTCATGGCGGCGGCGCTCGCCGCCACACGATATCGGCGCCTCTATGAATCGGTGATCCTAAAAGCGCTCGGCGCCACTCGCGGCCTGATTGGGCGTGCATTTGCCATCGAGTATGTCTTGTTAGGCACGGTGGCGTGGCTCATCGGTCTGTCGCTCGGAACAGCCTTGTCATGGGCCGTGTTGCGGTATCTGTTCGATCTCCCCTGGAGCCTGCACCCACGGGTGCTTGGCATCGGCCTCTTCCTGACCATGTTATTGACCCTGATCGTAGGGTTTGCCAGCACCTATCGGATTCTAGGCCAGCGCCCGCTTGCCGTACTTCGACATGAGTAGGGTACACCCAATGACATGTCTCTGTGGTTCACGCATGCGTAGGGCCAACCATCAGACCGTCTGACTCGTGAATGGGGAAAACTGACCGACCATTAGACCGCGTAATCCTGCAGACGTAGGTCGAGAATACGGCGGATACGGCGTTCCTCTGAATGGAGAAATCCTGAAAACCGGAGACCGACGCCGTCGGTAAAGCGGGCCCTCACGATCGCCTCGTCGATCATGATGGGAAGATCGTACTCGCCAGACTGAAGCTCCAGCATCACGTGGCATCCCATCGGGAGTCGTTGGTTCGTTCTGATACGGCATCCTCGCAGAGACAGGTTCACCATCGTCCCTTCAACCACGACCCGTTGGGTCGAATCGTGAACGGGCCGAACCTGTGCCGGATACTGAACAGGGACCCGCTCGTAGTTTCGACGAGGGCTCGTTGTGAGCTTACCGAGGAAGGCGGTAAAGCGATGGGCACAGAGTTGACAGCGAAAGGGATAGATGGTCACGGTGCCAAGGAGTCGCTCTGCGACTCCTGATCGAGGGGCCAGTTTTGTTTTCGCGGTGCCGCACTTCGGACAGTTCGCAGTGCGCATGGTCGGTCAGCGCTCCCGTGATTCACCATTGATTAGTCCGTTCAACGGAGAAGATAGTGTACCGACACCTTCCGCCACGCAACAAGCCCTCGTTCAGGGGGGGAGTGAGGCGAAGGTGGATCGGTCTATATCCTGTCAGCCCTACAGCGAATGGGTCACAGCCGTCCCTGCTTCCCCCTGTTCCCTCTTCTATTACAATCGAACGGCCTTGAGGTACTGGCGTAGCACGACCCCATCCCGTTCCCGCACGTTTACCGTAATCCGTAGCTGCTCCAGATACTGCTCCAAGGTTTTCCCGCCGAGATCGATCTTCCGTGAGGCAAAGAACTCTCGCACATCTCGTTCGAGCGTTGGGGTAGCGAGGTTGACAATCCCGCCACACATGCGACGCAGACCTTGCTTGGGAAATAACTGGTCCATCTTCTCCCAGTTCGTTTTCACAAAGTCCCAGGCCAACTCTCTGCCATACACGTTGCCCAGGATGGCGCTGACGAGGAATGGCGCGTCTTGCGTGCGAACGTCTCCACTGATGGTCCGGGAGAGTGTGCGTTCAAGCAATGCCGGAGACTGGAATGCCGCGAGCGAAAAGAGATAGCGCCGTTCTTCCTGAGGGGTAGAGGCGCTCAGAAAACATGCGTTAAACTCATCGTACCTGGTTGCATCACCTCTATGCGCGAGGATCGCCACGAGTGCTGGCACAATATTCGGATCGACCGCTTCCGCATCCTGTCTGTAAACCACATACAGCTCTGCTGCGCGGCCTTGGATCGCGGCATCGTTACCAAGTTTTCCTAGCGCTCCTAGCAACTCACCCCGTAATTGCTTCGTCCCTTCGCTCTCGCCCCTCCGAGGGGCCCACCCCAAATCTGCCACGGCAGGACCGAGGCGCACACGAACAAACGCTTCCAGGGCTGGTCGATCCTCTACTGCAATGACCTTGTTGAGGAACGAAAAAGAGTCTAACAAGACAGTCCAGACGTTCTTGTCCCGCTCCGCAGTGAAACAAGCCGTGAGATCCAGATATTCCGTGAGGGGCATGAGACCTGCGACGGTCGTGGCCCAGGCATCGTTGATCAGATTGAACCGCTCGGTAGCGGCAAGCTGATCCATGCCACCGCTCAGAAGACGACTGAGCAGATCCGGCGCATAACGCACTCGATAGAATCCATGGCCCCCCTCATTCAGCAGCACAGATTCCCAATCTTTCGGGAGGGGAATGGTCGTGTCTTTCTCCGTCAGGAGCATGCGGGTGGTACGGCTCTTACCGCCGACGGTCATGCGCAGCTGGAGGGGAATCTGCCACTGCTGGCCCGGTGATGGGCTGGATGGCTCATCGCCCAGATAGCTGAACCGTTGTTGGGTGATGGTCAATTCGGACGACGGACTCACGTGGGCGGTCACAAGCGGAAACCCCGGTTGAAAGATCCATCCGTTCATGAGTTCCGGCACCGGCTGCTTGGCGATCTTCCCCAGCGACACCCAGAGATCGTTCGTGTCCGCATTCCCATAGGCATGGGCGTGTAAGTAATCCCGAACCCCGTCGCGGAAGACCGTCGGACCGATATGTTGTTCCAGCATGCGCAGGACCGATGCGCCCTTTTCATAGGTCAGCACGTCGAACATGGCATCGGCGTCCTTGGGCGCCTGTACAGGAAATTCAATCGGTCTGGTGCTGCGCAGACCATCGACAGAAAACGCCGCCGAGCGCGAAACTCCGAAACTGTCCCATCGCTTCCATTCCGGCTTCCAGGCATCCACCGCCAGCATTTCCATAAACGTGGCGAAGGCTTCGTTCAGCCACAGACCATTCCACCAGGACATGGTGACCAAGTCTCCGAACCACATATGGGCATTTTCATGGGCCACCACATCGGCCACGCGCTCCAGTTCGCTATGCGTGGCGCTCTGTCGATCGACCAGTAATGCGGTTTCACGGTAGGTAATGGCGCCAAGATTTTCCATGGCCCCGGAAGCAAAGTCTGGAATGGCGAGCAGATCCAACTTGTCGCCCGGGTAGGGGATTCCATAATATTGCTCAAAAAATGACAGTGACGCTGCCGCAATGTCTTGCCCGAATCGCGCAAGATGCCCCTTGCCGGGAACGGCCCAGAGGCGAAGCGGAGTCCGGCCGACCATCGTCGGTTCGGTCGGCTCGATCTTCCCGACGATGAAGGCAACCAGGTACGTGGACATTTTCATGGTATCGGCAAACCGCACCATCTTCTTCCCACCCTCACGCGTTTCAGATGTCATCGTGCTATTGGAAACAGCGGTCAAGGTTGGGTTGATGACCAAGGTGGTCGCAAAGACAGCTTTGAAGTCCGGCTCATCCCAGCAGGGAAAGGCTCGGCGGGCATCAGTGGCCTCGAACTGGGTCGCCGCCATATTGTGTGTCGCCCCCTTCTCGTCTTTGTAGGTGCTGCGATAGAAACCACGGAGCTTGTCGTTGAGGATGCCTGAGAAGTGGATGGTCAGTCTCCAGCTACCAGGCGAGAGAGGCTCGGCAAACGTGAGATGACAACGTTGGAGCGTGGCATCCAATGCAATCGTCGCCTTTCTTGCTGGACCTGACTCTCCTTCAATCTTCGCCGATGCGATGTCCAGGTCAATGGCATTGAGGACGATGTCAAAGGTAGGCCGATGGACTGTAACGGTGATGGTTTCTTGACCAGCAAAGCTCGCGGTCGTCAGGTCTGGTTCCAATCTTAAATCGTATCGAGTCGGAACCACATGCCTGGGAAGCCGGTAGGGATCAAGCACGCCTGGAGAAGAGGCCTGGTTCATCGTTTCACCTTTCGATCGTTCGGTCATCGTATTCGCAAAAGGACTCCGGAGGCACGAGCTGAAGAATGGTGCAAGTGGAAGGGCCAGAATGAGTCGGACATGTGCGGTAAGAAGCTGTAGGGTTTGCCGTCTACTGAGCGGTTCAGTCATGTCCTCGTTGCAGGATATGTCTCGACCCCGTTGGCGGTGCCCACGATGAGCAGGTCTGTTCGTCCGACAAAAAGACCGGTTTCGACGACGCCTGGAATGAGGTTCAAGGCAATCTCCAGTGCTCGCGGATTGTCGATCCGTGGGAGATGGACATCCAAAATCACGTGGCCTGCTTCCGTAGTGAAGGGCGCCCCGTCCCGTTCACGGAGTACCACCGGACTCTTCGTCAGGGCTTCGATTTCTCTGGCCGTACTGCCCCAGCCGAAGGGGATCACCTCGATCGGAAGAGGAAATGATCCCCCCAGTACCGGCACTCGCTTGGTCTGATCGACCAGAACGATGAACTGTTTGGCCGAAGCCGCCACGATCTTTTCTTTCAGGAGCGCGCCACCGCCGCCCTTAATGAGATTGAAACCGGGGTCGACCTGGTCTGCCCCGTCGATTGCCACATCGATCACCCAAGCATTATCAGCATCGATGAGCGTAATGCCCTGCTCCCTGGCGAGCATAGCCGTTTCCTGGGACGTGGGCACTCCACGGAGTCTCATGCCGGAACGAACCTTTGCCCCCAGTGCGACGATCATATGTTTCGCCGTTGAACCAGTCCCGAGTCCCACGACCATCCCATCGCGAACATATTCGACGGCAGATAGGGCAGCCGCCCGTTTCAGCGAATCGAGATCTGTGGCCATTATGAGGTCTGCCGTGCGAGGTGGGCTGCAAATGCGGCGGCGCCGAGCAAAGCCGTATGTTGGTTCATCACAACCTTGACCGGGATCGAACTCATCAATCGTTTGTAGCGGCCCTTGTTGGTAAACGACTTCATAAACGTACCGTCCTTGAGTTTGGCGAGCAGCTTCGGTGCGATACCGCCGCCGAGATAGACGCCGTTGAGCGACATGGCTTTCAGCGCAAGATTGCCGGCTTCGGCGCCGTAGATAGAGGCAAACAGATCGAGTGCCTGCTTGGCGATCTCCGCCTGGCCCTTGAGCCCAGCCTCTGCAATCACCGCCGCCGGATCACCGGCTTTGATTTGCTCTGAGAGCCAGGTGGGCTCATTCTTCCTGCTGTCACGAACATAGTCATAGATGGCATGCAGGCCTGGGCCTGACAGCACCCGTTCGTAACTGACGTGCATGTAATGACCGCGCAGATGATGCAAGAGTCCGATCTCGTTATCGTTATTCGGCGCAAAGTCCGAATGACCGCCTTCCGACGGCATCGGTTGATAGCGGGAGCCGTTCCAAAAGAGGATGGCTTCACCCAATCCGGTTCCCGCTGCAATCAAGGCAAGCGCCTGATTGTGCGGCGGGGGCGTTCCGGCATTCAACACTTCGACTTCGTCCGCTCGGAGCAGCAAGATGCCGTGGGCCATGGCTTCGAGATCGTTGAGGAGCCGCACGTTCGGGATGTCGAACTGTTTCGCCAGCACTGCACCATCGACGACCCAGGGGAGGTTAGTCGTTTGGCAATGGTTCTGAATGACAGGGCCGGCAATACCAAAACAGGCCGCCTCGATCTTCAGCGGTACCTCCGCGGGACGCTCCTCTTCGGGCTCAGCAGCGCCGTCCTTCTCGGCTTCGTATTCGTCGATCGGTGTCGGAGGTTTCGGCGGGACAAGAAATTCCGTGAGCATGTCCTCAAGGGAGGTGTAGTCGGCACTGTGAAACGACTCCAGTCGGACAGGGTCGACGCGGTCCTTCTTCCAGTCGTATAGCGCTAAGTGCGTTTTCGTGCCCCCAATATCACCGGCAACAATCATCGAGTCCTCATGTGGAATCGTCCGTTATCGATCCATCGGAAGCTCCGCGGCAGCCGCTTGGTCGAGAAGCCAGACAAGGTGCCCGTCTTCTGGTCTGACCAACGCAGCCGGGAGCTGTCGTTCAGCCTCGGTCTTCGGATCGAGAATGGCTCTCACGGCTCCGGCTTTATCTGCTCCCGCGACGAGAAACAGTATCACACTCGCCCGGTTGATCACACCTAGGGTCATGGTTAATCTGCTCGGTGGATCTTTCGGAGATTGCGTGACTGCTATTGCACATTGGCGGTCCCGCACGGGTGGTGATCCGGGAAAGAGGGACGCCGTATGGCCATCCTCTCCCAACCCTAAGAGGATAAGATCCAGGCATGGCTGAGTCGGGGCTGTCGTCTTAGTGGTGCGCCTCAACTGCTGTTCATATTCAGAGGCCGCAGCCTGCGGATCAGGCGATTCCCCTACCATACGATAGACCTGTGAGGGCGCAATGTTCAAAGGAGTGAACAACGTGTCGTACGCGAGGAAGTAGTTACTTCGAGGGTCATCTGGTGGGACGCATCGCTCGTCGCTGAAAAAAAATACGGTTCTGGACCAATCGAACCGCCCGGCGAAGGAAGGTGATGTAAGGGCCCGGTAGAGGATTTCCGGCGTCTTACCGCCGGAAAGCGCAATGAGGAACTGTCCCTTCGCGCGAAGGGCCTCCTGACCCACCGCCTGCACACACTCTGCAGCTGCGACAGCCCAGGTGTGGCTGTTCTGTGAGATGCGAATGTCGGGGACAGCGGGCATCCTAGTTCTTACGGGCGCGGCCGGTTCCGGTGCGGGTCGTGGAGGAACGACCTGTTGGAGCATGAGGCGCAAGGGATTTCGTGAGCGCTTGTATCGTGGCAATCGGGTTCTTGCCCAAGGGCAGGACGATGACTTGTCGATCGTGCGCATGTAGCGCCTGTATGTCGCCGGCTGCTTGCGCGCGGGCGAGGGTGCCAAAGGTCACGGCTGCTCCCGGGATGGATATATCGGGGCTCATCTGGTCCATGAGTTGCAGAAATACTCCGCTACTCGGGCCTCCTTTATGGAGCTGGCCTGTCGAATGGAGATAGCGCGGTCCATAACCGGCCGTCGTGGTCACCTGGTAACGGGAGACGAGCATTCTCCGCAGCGAACGAATGGACTGCTCCATCTTGAGGGAAGGAGTCGTATAGGCCAAGATCGCGACATAGACAGCGGGATGGCATTGTCGCTTCAGCTGTACCGCTGCTTTCGCCGGAGTGACGGTGACCTGTTTCGGTAATTTGCCGGTAGACTCGATGGTTTTCAGCACGCGGGCGGTGTTGTCTTTGCTTTCCTGGACGTTCGGTTGATTGAACGGGTGAATGCCCAACAGATGACCTGCAACGGCTGTGGCAACTTCCCACCGGAAAAATTCTGTCGCGAGATCGTAACGGTCTTTGAGCATGAAGGTCAGGACCGGATGTCCCTGTCGCGCGAGTTTGGCGACCTGGTGGTCGAGCGGCCGATTGAGATCGTTTTTGAGCCGGAGATACACAAAGAGCCGGTCGGTGCCGTAGGCTGTCGGCGAGACGATGGGTTCATGTGCGACGGGGATCAGGCCGGTTCCTTCCTTGCCCGTGCTTTCTGCGAGAAGCTGCTCCGCCCAGAGACCGAATGCCGAGATCTGGGGTGAGGTAATGAGTGTGACTTTATTTCGTCCCGCTTGGGCGAGTGCGGCCATCGTCGCGCCAAGGTCGGCGCCGGGGTTATGTTCGAGCGGAGACTGCACATGGCAGACTCGAGCCATCATTGCAGCGCGCGCCAGTAACTCTGCCACATCGATACCCATCAACGCCGCCGGGACTAACCCGAAATAGGACAGAACCGAGTATCTCCCACCGATGTCCGGAGGGCTGGTAAAGATGCGCAAGAACTGATGCTCCGTTGCGAGTGTTTCTAACCTCGTGCCCGGATCGGTAATGGCGATAAATTGCTTCCCGCCTTGATCGCCTGTGGCTTTCTGCACAAGATCCCAGAAGTGGGCGAAGAGGGACATGACCTCGACGGTTCCGCCGGACTTGCTCGCGAGGATGAACAGACTTCGAGCCGGGTCGATCGCCTTCGTGACCTGTCCAACCCATCCAGGAACAGTGGAGTCGAGGACCCACAAACGTGGAAAGCCACGGCCTGATCCAAACGAAGCCCGCAGCACTTCAGGCCCCAAACTGCTGCCGCCCATTCCCAGTAGGACGACATCGCAGATACCGCGACTCCTCACCGAAGTTGCGAAGGCCCGCAATTCCTCGATTCGATCTTTCATGTCGTCGATGACGGTTAGCCATCCGAGACGATTGGTGATGTCGGTAGGGTCTTGTTTCCACAGTCGATGGTCTCGCGCCCATAGCCGTTCGACCGCATGGCTGGCAGTGAGCCGTACCTGTGCCTCGGCAACCAGGGATTGCAGTTCCACGGGAAACGATCGATCAGTTTTAACCTTCATAACAGCCCTTCCGTATACCTTAGATATCGGATGAGTGAAACACAAACATAAGACCTCGCCTATGGCGTGGATCGACGGATAAGAAAGGGCATCCCTTCTACGACCGTCCAGGCGAGAGATTGTGCATGCTCGCGAGACACCGTGAGGTCAAGGGAAGGGGGAGATAGAGTCTGGTCTCCCGTCAGCATGTTTCCCCATACTGTGAGCCTTCGCCACCATGCGCGCCCTCGTTGCACAGTCCATTGCCAGGGGTTGCCATTGGTATTCGAGAACACGAGGACCCTCAACGGGGAAGAGAACAGCAGTGTATACGTGGTCGGCATATCCCCAAGTGAGATAGGCTCCTGTTCCGCTCCAACCGCGGGATCAATTTTTCGACGATTCACCGGAGGACGTTCGCGTAGTCGGTGTGCGGTCATCAATTGATCGAGGTGTGAGGCCGACCAGCTTTCGATTGGAATGCGGTGGAGTTCAACGCCCCGCCCCTTGATCAGGATGACGTTGGATGCGAGGTCAATGATCATATAGGTCTGTGGACGGGCCGCAAGCTTAAGCTCTTCTTCTAACACGCGAGTGGCTTCTTGGAGCGCGCCGGAATCGGTTATGCCCACAGTAGAGGTTACGTCTGGTTCAGCAGCCCAACTTACCGATGTAAGGGAAAGGAGAATGGAGAGTACCGCGCAGAGAAAAATCATAGGGGGGACTGCGCCTGTGCGAAGCCGGTTAAAAAATCATGATCGGTGTGCCGACCTTGGCAAGCCGATACACACTTTTCAGATCGTCGTCGTTGAGTCGAATACAGCCATGCGTCACATTTTTTCCAAGGAGGCGGGTATAGAGTGTGCCATGGATAAAATAGCCCTTCCCGAATCCGAGTGCATATTCGCCGAGCACTCCGGATTCAAGGCGGTCAGCTTGACTCTTGGGGACTTCGAGCCCTTCTTCAATAAAGGCCCAGTCAGGCTTCACCCAGACGGGATTGGTCAACCTGGATTGTACGGTAAATTCTCCCCGCGGGGTATCGAAGATCCACTGTCCTTTTGAATCGCCAGGTTTATCGAGAATCGTGCCGCTACCGGTGGAAGCCAACGCATCCAGCAGCACCTGATCACCCCGCTTGATATAGAGATGATTCCTGGCCGTATCGACAAGGATATAGGGTTGCGTCGGCATTAACTGAGTCAGTTGTTTGACGAGCGTCTTATAGCGAACGTGGAGTGTCTGCAAGCCAGCATGATCGATCGAGGCAGGTTGAGCGGTTACTGCATCCGACAAGGGCAGGCCACTGCTCTGCACAAGGGTGACAAGGAAAAGGCTTATCACGACATACCACAGAGACAGGAGGACGCGCTTCATGTATCCGCCTCAGGTTTCTTTTCTTTGGACACCGAGCATCTCTAGGGTTTGCGCAATAGAGTTCTGCTCGTGCAAGGCGCCGACGATGGTCACCGGCGTTCCCTTCTCGACCCGATCAAAGAGGAGGACCATTTGCGAGTTGTCGAGCATGACGCACCCCAATGTTTGGGCCATCAATTCGTTCTCGACTCCGTGGATTTCAATTTGCCCCCCGATCGCTCGCGATGCCGGGATCTGTCCCGTCTTCCGCTCGAGCCGATAACGTCGGCGATCCTCTTCGTTGGGATAGTCAAGCACCAAGGCGCGATAAAACTGAGTCTGCCCCTGCCCACGTTTACTGCTGACCCGATACCGGCCTTCCGGGGTAGCGCCATCGCCCTGGTATCGTTTCTCACGAATGCCATTAAATCCAAGGCGGACGGGGTAGGATACGATTTTTTGCCCGTTTCTATAGAGGGTCAAGACTCGATCGGCCTTGCTTACGACAATAGCCGAGGTTCGGTGGATGCGTGACCAGGTGATCGTGTCCTTGGCCATCTGCTGCCAGCCAACGATTTGATCTCGATTGGCATATCGCCCCAATTCATGATTCAACAAGACCGTTTGCGTTGCCAAATTCTGCAAAGCCCGATCCGCTGCGTCGAGAGAGCGATCGTATTGCCCCTGCTCATAGAAAGCATGGGCCTGCTTCATGAGCAGATCGGTTTCTACAGGTTTTTGTCCCAGAACGAGCCGACTATCGATGCCGCTGACCTGCAGGGTCATTATCCGTGACCGGTCCTCAACCTGAGCAATCTTGCTTTCAGCTGAATGACGTAATGTTTCGCGCTCTTTTGTGAGGCGAGTAACCGTGTGCGCCCCTTCTTCTTGCAGCCGACGAAGAGCGATTTCTAAGTCATTGGGCTCCCAAGGCCAGCGGATCAGATCTTCGTCGGCCTGAACACGGCTTTTCAGCGCCATCCATTGGTGCGCAAACTGAGCATAGTCGTTCGGCGAAAACTCAGCCGCCCGCAGCTGCATTAAATCTCGATCGATATTTTCAACCGCCT
Organism: Nitrospira sp.; assembly: GCA_009885705.1. Taxonomy (GTDB): domain Bacteria; phylum Nitrospirota; class Nitrospiria; order Nitrospirales; family Nitrospiraceae; genus Palsa-1315. Next base: position 12,986 of record VFKF01000084.1, read on the forward strand.
CGATCGCGTCTTGGGGCACAGCCTCTGCGCAGCCGGGAAGCGAACCGGCTAATGCCAGTGTTCCCCACCCCAAGACGATCGATGTGATTCGCAGACCGTAACCAGTCATAGGATCAGTCTATCTTATTTCTTCTTCGCAACAGAGGGCTTTCCTTTTCCGATCTTGGCGAGTGCCGCTTCGATTTCGTGCGAGACAGCCTGACTCTTCTCGTGAATGGCGACCGCCTTCGTTTGTGCGACCGGATAGTCCGCGGTATCGATGGCCATTTGCACCTGATTGAGAGACGCCTTGAGGGCCTCGGCATCGGCCTTGATTGACTCCAATGCGGCGCGATCTTTTCCCGTAGGCGCTTTGGCAACTAATGCAAGTGTGGCCGCGACGGCCTCTTGGGCAACTTGCTGTGCCTGAAGTGCAGCGGCTTTGGCCTCATCCTTCTTCTTCGTCGCCTCCGCTTTGAGCCGTTCCGCATCACTCTTCGCTGCCACGGCAAGCTGTTCGACTTTGCCGTAGTCGCGGAATATTGCGAGTTTGCCGTCTTGATCGCTGACTTCTTTCTTGAGCGCGGCGAGTGTACCTTGAACTTTGGCATATTCGTCTGCGACATAGGTTGAAGCACCACTCTGTTGCGCATCTGACACGGCTTTTTCTGCTGCCGCGATCTGTTCCGTCGGCGGCTTCGCACAGGCCGTGAGCATCAGAATGGCGCATAGAACTGGCAGCATCGTGGATCGTGAATTCATGGTTTCTCTCCTCCTCAAGGTGCCGACCAATAGCCAGCGTTTATGTGATGTTCGATTGCGGTCAATGCTCTTTGCATACAAGATGCTGAGAACCTGATTGAATTCGCAAGGGTAATGCCAGTGAGTTCACGAGAAGAGACATTGAAAAGCTCAACTCTTACAATGATTTAGATGAAGCATGAATAGATCACTGCCAAATCATGGGGCGATCTAGCCCAGATTTCGACAAAAGTGCCTCATTTAACTATGCCGCCACGAGTACGCAGGAAGTGGCAATGACTTCTTTTGATGAGATGGGTCCCCTCTATTTTTTGATGGTTTCATGAAAGCCCGTCAGCTTCTGAGGGCAATGTGTTTGACAGGGTGCAACCCCATCTCTATAATGCCCCGTTCATCTGTGTATCTTCATAGGCAAGGAGTGATTGCATGTCATTTACATCAGCGCAGCCGTCGAACCTCAAGAGAAAACGTGAGCATGGATTCCGTAAACGAATGAGCACAAAAAATGGCCGGAGGGTCATTGCTCGTCGTCGCGCGAAGGGTCGAGCCCGCTTAACCGTTTAGGTTAACCAGAGCTTTTGTTCGGCCTTGCGAGGAATCTTGCCCCTCGGTACGTGTCCCAACACTGACGTTCCCGCTACAGGATGACGGTAGCCGGTCATGATCGAGTCCGGAGATCTGGTCTCGAAAGGGAATTCTTGTGCACCGTGGCCTTCTCCCAGGATGATCGTGATGTTACAGGGTGGAGGTGA
>VFKF01000379.1 GCA_009885705.1 Nitrospira sp.
ATGCCGAGCATGGACGCGCCCATGAGATCCGACTGCATGGCAATCCGGTTCCGGTCGCGGCAGGTCATCTGCATCACCGGATCGTGGCCAAGTTCGTAGAGGAGGCGGCACACGGAGAGAGACCCGGCCCGCACCACGGCGGCCGTGTTGTCCGTCACGTTCACCCCATGCACACGCCCGACCAACGCCTTGGCGTTCTCTAGCACCGAGGAGATGTTCGTGCCTTTGGGGGGATTGTACTCAATCGTGACAGCGAACTGCCCCTGATCGAGGATTTCTCGTAGTCGTTTCGGTTCTCGACTCATGGCCCCTGTCCTCTCTCCAACCAAGAAGGCGGCTGGAATACTCCATCGTGCGCGCGTCCAACGAGGGCCTTCTCAGGCCGCGCGTTGGCGAGCACAGGAGCGTTCCAGTTGCCTTACTTCATCCCTGCTTGCCGCTTCGCCGACTCCACCGTATTCTCCAGCAACATCGCGATCGTCATCGGCCCTACGCCACCTGGCACAGGACTAATCCAGCCGGCCTTCTGACTGACCGATTCAAAGTCGACATCGCCGCAGAGCTTCCCGTCTGTCCACCGATTGGTGCCCACGTCGATCACGACCGCTCCTTCTCGCACCATGTCGGCCGTCACAAACTTGGCCTTCCCGATCGCCACGAGCAACAACTCCGCCTCACGACAGACCGCGGCCAGATCCTTGGTCTTAGAATGACAAATCGTCACGGTAGCATTGCGCTGCAAGAGCATGAGGGCCAACGGCTTCCCGACAATATTACTGCGGCCTAACACCACCGCACGTTTCCCCTCAATGCCCACACCGATAGACTCGATCATCTTGATGACACCCTTGGGGGTGCAGGCCTCAAACACCGGACTGCCTTCAACCAGCCTGCCGAAATTATAGGGATGGAACCCGTCGGCATCCTTATTCGGCGACACGGCCTCGAGGACCACCCGGCTCTCGATGTGTTTTGGTAAAGGGAGCTGCACCAGAATGCCGTGAATCTTCGGATCGGCGTTTTTCTTTTCGATCAACGCCAGCAACTCGGCCTGCGTCGTGCTGGCAGGCAACTTGTGGTCGTCAATATAGATGCCTGCCTCTTCGCAGGCCTTCTGTTTGCTCTTCACATACTGATGTGACGCGGGATCGTCGCCCACCAAAATCGTGGCCAGCCCCGGCCTTATCCCGATCTTCGCGAGGACTGCCGCCGATTCCGTTGCCAACCGCGCCCGTACTTGCAATGCCAATGCTTTGCCGTCGATCAATCGTGCTGCCACGGATGCCTCCTCGTTGAGAAACAGTCAAGAAAAACAAGGCACCATAGCAGGGCATTTTTGACCAAGTCAACGACCGGACGGTGTGAACGGTGAAGCGTGAGACGTGAGACGAAAGAGGGAGTATTCCTTTCTCTCATCCACCTCTCACGCCTCACCGTTTACTGTTCACGTCTGTTTCTTGACAGGCCCTGAGCCTGGCAGATACGATGCGAGCGTTAACCTCGGCCAACCGTCATCTACCTTGTGAAGAGAACCCCTTCCCTCATGTCCCTTCTCACACGCGCCATCTACCATCCGATCTCCTGGTGTCTCTGGATTCTCTCCGTCGTAGTCGTCAGCCCCCTGAGCGCCCAGATCACCGTCACGGAACTGCAATCGCCCTACAGCTTCGTCAACGACCCCCTTGAGAAGGGCTATTTCATTTCCAGCGTGAACGGAGAGCCTGAGGCCGCCGACAACAACGGATTCATCACCAAACTCGATCCCAACGGCAAACTGCTCAATCTGAAATTTATTCAAGGCGGAAAGGGAGAGGTCACCCTCCATGCCCCCAAGGGCATGGCCCTGGTGGAGCATGTGCTCTACGTGGCCGATCTCGATACGCTGCGAGGGTTTGATACCATCACCGGAAAGCCCGTCCTGGCACTCACCATCCGATTACCTGCCGCCTCCTCGTCCGCGCTGCCACAAGCCTCCTTGAGCGACGTGACCTTCGACGGCAAGGGCCACCTCTATTGCTCCGACCAGAAAGCCAACAGAATCTATCGCGTCGACCTCGCCTCCCAGACGATCTCCGTACTGGTCACAGACCCAGCCCTGGCCGGCCCCTCAGGCCTAGCCGTCCATCCCAAGTCCGGCCAAATCATTGCCGTGAGTTGGGATAAGGGGAAAATTTCCGAGGTCTCTCCCGATGGCGTCGTGACGGAGCTCTTCTCCAACGGATTCTTTTCCAGCCGTTTCCAAAATCTCCGTGGCGTGGATTTCGACCGGTGGGGCAACATGTATGTCTCCGATTTCACCACGGGGAAAGTCTGGCGCATGAGCTGGGACAAGCGGTTTCAAGTCATCGCCGAATTTTTGCCCTCACCGGGAGATCTGAGTATCGATCGCGCCAATAACCTCATCCTCGTCCCGTACCAATATGCAGACGCCGCCGAAATGAACGGGCTCGAAACCCCCAGCGATGGGAAACCTAAACAGGAAAAACGGACGTTGGCGGACTATGGGTTTATCCCTCCGCCACCGAAGCCGGCACCGGAAGGACCCGCAAGAAAATGAGTCAATGCGCCTATTGCTCGCAACGAAAAGGCAAGCGCCCCTGCCCCGCCCTCGGCGGCCAAATCTGCAGCCAATGTTGCGGTGAACACCGAATCGTGCGGGTCACATGCCCCACCGACTGCGCCTATCTCGAAACCGGCAGCGACTATCAGCAAAAGCGGCTTGCCGTCCAATTCATGCCGGTCAGGAGAGACTTCTATCGCGAGTTGGGGGAACTGGGCGGCGAGAAGGCCGTGGCCCTCTTCAATCTCGTCGAAGTGGTGATCTTTGGGTATTTCCAGGGACGCCGAGACGGGCAAGATGCGGAGATCGTGGCGGCGCTACAGGGCTTGCGACGAACGCTCAGCCCTCTCCATGTGCCTGCCGCACCGTCGCCCGTCTTCGCGGAACATCTGAAGAAAGAGTACGACGCGTTCAAGAAGCAGAACCCTCAGCAGATCGCCGACATGTCGGACGCACCCGAAATACTCGACCGCGCGATCGCCTTCGTCTCACAGTTTTCCGGGACGGACTTCCAATCGCAACGGTTCCTCGGCGGACTCATCGGCTATGTGCGAGCCTACCATCCGGAGATTGCGCAACACCTGACCAAGCAACGTGAACCAGGCCACATCATCTTGCCAGGACAACAGTTCATGCCGCCCCCGGCGCCTGAACAACATACCCATGACCCAGGCTGCCAACACCACCACTAAGAATCGGCACGATCGCGAAGACGGCAGGCGACAGACCATGAGCCAGGGAAAAGAACAAAAGATCAGAAAAGCACGGCGGGTAGAGCTGCGTTGCACGATCGGATTTTCTTCAGGGGAGCTCGAGGGAGACGCGACGGTCACGAACATCTCGACAGCCGGCTGTCGAGCCGAATCCGACATCAATATGGCCGAAGGGCTCGACGTGCACGTGCTGCTTCACCTTCCAGATCAATCACCACCGGTGAAGGTCGAGCGAGCCTCGGTGCGTTGGGTCTCAGGCAACGCATTCGGCCTCAACTTCATCCTCTTCTTCCCATCCGAACGAGCCCGCCTCCGCGCACTCATCGAGAACACCCCATAGACGCCTCTGCGCCCCACAGACACAAGCCTGTCTGATCCAACGCCTGCAGCTACTCGACAATCGTCACCGTCATCTCGATCCGCTCGTTCGGAAGATCGTGATCATTTTTTGGCAGACTCACGATCCTGTCGGCGACACCAAGGCCCTTGATCACCTCGCCGAATGCCGTGTATTTCCCGTCAAGGAAGTGGGACGGTTCGACCACAATGAAAAATTGCGATCCAGCGGTATCCGGCTCCGTCGCTCGTGCCATCGACACAATACCGCGCTTGTGAGGGGTATCGCTGAACTCCGCCTTGAGGAGGATGGGATTCCCCTTCTCATCCTTCGGCCCACCAGCCCCGTACGTCTCCTTGCGCAACGAGTTCTTGGTATTGGGATCACCGCCCTGGATCATGAATCCGGGAATCACCCGGTGAAAAATCGTCCCATCGTAAAAGCCGGACTTGGCCAGCTTGATGAAATTTGCAACATGGTTTGGAGCCACATCGGGATAAAATTTGAAGTGAATCTCGCCGAACTTGGTCTTGATGATGGCTCTCGGGCCGGGGGCAGGAGGAGGCGCAACCGATTTTACGTCCGCCTTTCCTCCACAGCCGGTGAGCAGGCCGATCGCCAATACCAGCCCGCAGAGCAAGACGCTCCTCATGGTGACCCCATCGCGTATCATGGTTTCTCTCCCCCTTATCGCTACTCGACCACCGTCACCGTCATCTCCACACGCTCATTCGGAAGGTCACGGTTGTTCCTCGGTGTGCTGACAATCTTATCCGCCACCTCCATCCCCCTCACGACTTCACCAAACACCGTATACTGCCCATCGAGAAAATTCGAATCCTTCACGACAATATAGAACTGTGAACCGGCGCTATTGGGATCGCTCGTACGCGCCATGGAGAGAATCCCCCGCCGGTGAGGAATCTCGTTAAATTCCGCTTTCAGCCGATGGTCCGGCCCCCCTTGGCCATAGGTCTCCGGCTTATTCAGATCTTTCGTGTTGGGATCGCCGCCCTGAATCATGAACCCGGGAATCACCCGATGAAAGATGGTCCCGTTGTAGAATCCTGACTTCGCCAACGATACAAAGTTTTTGACATGTTCGGGGGCCTTGTCTGGGAAAAATGTGATTTCGATCTCGCCAAACCTCGTGGCAATAATCGCTCGTGGACCTTTCGTCCCCTCTACTTTCCCCGCTTTCACTGCCGGAACCTTATCCGCCGCGACGGCAGCGCCCATTCCCCACAGCAGACTCACGCCCAGCACCAGCATCATCGCCATCCGTCCTACCATGACTCGTCGTTGCATCATCTGCCTCCCTGAAATAAGAACTGATTTCGTGGTGAATCCTCGGACCTTAACCCTGCCGACAGAATTAACGCCCTACCTGTTCGAGGGCCTGTTTCGCCGCCTGTTGCTCTGCTTCTTTCTTGCTTCGTCCTGATCCCATGCCCACGACCTCGCCTTGAATCGATAGTTCTACTTCGAATAACTTCTGGTGGTCAGGACCTGATTCTCGAACGGTCGCATACCGTGGCAAGGTGTCATGCGTCTTTTGGCACCATTCCTGAAACTGCGTCTTATAGTCGCCGGCTCCCGGTTGCTCCTGCTGCGCAGCGACATTCGCAAGTTCCTCTGCGAAAATATAGCGCGTCACCGTGCGGCTGGCGTCGAACCCTCCATCCAGATGAACGGCGGCCAGCACCGCCTCGAGCGCATCGGCCAACAGTGAGTCTTTCTCCCGTCCCTTCGAACGGTCTTCCCCGCGGCCCAGCTTCAGATGCTCACCCAGGCTCAACCGTCGAGCCACAGCCGCAAGCGAGGCCTCACTCACCAACTGTGCCTTCAACTTCGAGAGGGCTCCCTCTGAAGACTGCGGCAATGCGGACGCAAGATACTCACTTATCACCAGCGACAGCACGGCGTCGCCAAGAAATTCGAGCCGCTCGTTATGTTGAGGCGTCACCGATTTCTGTTCGTTGACGAGAGAAGAATGGGTCAAGGCTTCCTCGAGCAAGGCCATGGCCTTGAATCGATAGCCCAAGGAGGATTGAAGCGAGTCGATGGAAGAAGCCGACGTCATAGTGGCGAGTCGATCCCCTCGCACAGACCTGTTAGGCGTCCGGCTTTTTAAAGAGCAGACAGGCGTTGACCCCGCCGAATCCAAACGAATTCGACAGCGCGACTGTCACGGCAGCCGGTCTGGCCTTGTGAGGAATGTAGTCCAGATCGCAGGCAGGATCCGGATGATCCAAGTTGATCGTCGGAGGCAGGATCCCGTGGTGAAGCGCCAGCACGCTGAATACCGCTTCAATGCCACCGGCAGCCCCGAGTAAATGGCCGGTCATCGACTTGGTCGAACTCACCGGAATCTGATAGGCCCGTTCACCGAATACGTGCTTGATGGCCTTGGTCTCAATGGCATCCGCCATCGTCGAGGTTCCATGCGCGTTGATGTACCCGACCTGGTCCTTGCCGATACCGGCATCCTTGAGCGCCAGCTCCATACAGCGAACCGCGCCTTCTCCCTCTTCGGACGGAGCGGTAATATGGTAGGCGTCGCTGTTCATGGCATAGCCGATCAATTCAGCATAGATCCGAACCCCACGCCGGCGTGCATGTTCCAGCTCCTCCAAGACCACAACTCCGGCACCTTCGCCGAGCACGAACCCGTCGCGATCCTTGTCGAACGGCCGGCTCGCTTTCGTCGGATCATCGTTGCGAAACGACAAGGCTTTCGACGCCGCAAACCCTGCAACTCCCAACGGGGTAATGGCGGCTTCCGCCCCGCCGGCGATCATGACATCGGCATCACCGGCCTGAATCAGCCGAAATGCGTCGCCGATACAATGGTTGCCCGTCGCACAGGCCGTCACGGCACAAGAGTTCGGCCCCTTGGCGCCCAGTCTGATCGCCACCTGTCCAGACGCTAGGTTGATAATGGTCATCGGAATGAAAAATGGCGAGACCCGTCCGGGGCCTTTTTCCTGCAAGATTTTGTGGTAATGCTCGATCGATCCGAGCCCCCCGATGCCCGATCCGATATAGACGCCGACTCGCGTGGCCTCTTCCGGCGCCACGGTGAACGATGCATCGTCCACCGCCAACTGGGCAGCGCCCACGGCATAATGGATGAACGCATCCATCTTTTTGATTTCTTTCTTCTCGATGAACTGCGCGGGATCGAAATCCTTTACTTCCCCGGCAATCTGGGCATCGTAGGCCGCGGGATCGAATTTGGTGATCCGGCCTATGCCGGATTCACCGGCACAAATCGCCTTCCAGGTTTTGTCGACACCGGTCCCCAGAGGCGTGATCAGCCCCAAACCGGTTACGACAATCCGCCTGGTCGAACGAACAGTCATCGCGTCCTCTTGTCCCTTAGGCCTTTTCCTTGATGTAGTCCAAGGCTTTCCCGACCGTGAGAATCTTTTCTGCATCTTCGTCGGGGATCTCGATCCCGAATTCTTCTTCGAGCGCCATCACGAGCTCAACCGTATCGAGCGAATCGGCACCGAGGTCTTCCACGAAGCTGGCCTCAAGCGTCACCTCGTCCTCCTCGACTCCAAGCTGCTCGCCGATAATTTTCTTGACCCGTTCTTCTACAGTACCCATTGATTTCCCTGCCTCCTTCCCCATCGTAGATCCTCCTTCTTGCTGCGAATCTGTCGCCGCAGCATCTTACAATACTCTGACCACTGTCGTCAGGGCATCAACATTCCCCCGTTCACATGCAACACATGCCCCGTAATATAGGCGGCCTCGTCCGATACGAGAAAACGCACCGCCGCCGCAATATCGGCCGGCGTACCCAATCGTCCCAACGGGATTTGCTTTTGGAGGGTGTCTTTCACCTCGGTCGATAACCCCTGCGTCATGGCGGTGTCGATAAAGCCCGGCGCAACGGCATTGACCGTCACGGCGCGGCTCGCATATTCCCGCGCCACCGTCTTCGTCAACCCGATCACTGCCGCCTTCGATGCCGCGTAATTGGCCTGGCCCACATTCCCCATCACGCCGACGATCGACGCAATGTTGACGATACGACCATACCGCTGCTTGGTCATCGGGAGCAAAACCGCCTTGATGCAATTGAACGTCCCGGTCAAATTGACTTGCAGCACCAGGTTCCAGTCTTCTTCCTTCATCCGCAACAACAAGCCGTCACGCGTGATCCCGGCATTGTTGACCAGAATGTCGACCTTCCCCCATTCCTTGATCACCTGATCGACCATGGCTTTGGTGTCGGCGCCGTCCGCCACGTTGACTTTGACGTTCAGCGCCTTGCGCCCCAACTGCTCCACCGCCGCCACCGTATCTTTCGACCGGCTCGGGTCGAGGTCGGCCACCACAATATCGGCCCCAGCTTGCGCCAACGCTTCTGCGATCGCCCGGCCGATTCCTTGCGCCGCCCCTGTGACAATCGCGACTTTACCTTGAAGTGACATCCGCTCGCTCCTCACATTCCTTTAGGCACTGAACGCCATACGGGTCGCCTCGAACGACTTAGGATCATTGACGTTCAAGGTCACGGCGTCCGGCACAATTCGTTTAATCAAGCCACTCAACACCGATCCTGGCCCAACCTCGACGAACGTCGTCACACCCATCGCGGCCATCGCCTTTACCGAATCTTCCCAGAGCACTGACGACGGAAGTTGGCGTACCAATGACGCCTGAATATCAGCGGCTTTGGTGATTGGCCTGGCTTCCGCATTATTGATCAACGGCATCGTGAGATCGGACCATCTGATCGCCGCAAGCTCTCCAGCGAGCCGATCAGCCGCTGTCTGCATCAGAGGCGTATGCACCGGCACACTGACGGGAAGGGGAATCGCCTTTTTACAGCCCTTGACCTTGGCCAATTCAATCGCCCGTTCCACCGCGGCCTTTTCTCCGGCAATGACCACCTGACCAGGCGAATTGAAATTCGCCGCCGCCACAACGCCGACAGCGGACGCTTCCCGACAGACCTCTTTCACCACGTCTGCAGCGAGACCGAGCAATGCGGCAACGAGCCCTGTCCCTGGCGGCACGGCTTCGGCCATATACCGTCCTCGCTTCTGCACGATCCCCACCGCGTCACGATAGGTCATTCCCCCGGCGGCGACAAGAGCCGAGTATTCACCCAAGCTATGTCCGGCCACTGCGATCGGCGTGAGACCCAGTAGCTTAAACACATGGAACGCGGCCATGCTGCTTACCAATAAAGCCGGCTGAGTATATTCCGTGAGATTCAATCGTTCGGGTGGTCCTTCACAACATAATGCAGCAATATCGTATCCCAGCACCGATGAGGCCTCATCATAGAGGCTCCTGATATCCGGATAGGCCTCGGCCAACGCCTTCCCCATCCCGACAGACTGGGACCCCTGCCCTGGGAACACCAAGCCGATACTGGAGACATGTCTTGATTGGAGAATCGTCATACTACTGGCGTGACGGCACAGGGTTACCGGTTACGTTCAACATGATCATCATCGACGCCGGAGCAAGCGCACTGCACCCTCTCCGTGAGCTAGATATCGTCGAATTTCCTTTGAATGTCAACGGGAAAAGTTCTTCGGATCCGTCAGTGCATCCCTGTCGGCGATCGGCTGTCTTTTGAGCTGAACGCTGCTGCCTCATCGCCTCTTCGGCTACCATCGAATGAGCGCCGATGCCCAGGTGAGCCCAGCCCCGAAGGCCCCCAACATCACAAGACTTCCCTCTTTGATTCGCCCCTGGCGCACCGCTTCATCCAAGGCGATGGGAATCGAAGCAGCTGAGGTATTTCCGTACCGATCGAGGTTCAGCATCACTTTTTCAGGCGGGAGGCCGAGACGACTGGCCACGGCCTTCAAAATTCGTATATTGGCCTGATGCGGGACATAGAGGTCGAGATCTTCCACTTGAAGATTATTCGCGGCCAACGTCTCACGCGCGACTTCTTCCAAGGTTCGAACCGCCACCTTAAACGTCTCGTTCCCCTTCATCTTAATATACTGCATCCGTTCCGCCACGACCGTTTCAGAAGGCGGCAGACGTGACCCGCCACCCGGCACGGCAATCAAATCGCAGAGGCTGCCATCAGAACGAAGATGCGTGGAGAGGATTCCACGGTCGTTCTCACTGGCGCTGATGACGGCCGCTCCAGCCCCATCGCCGAACAGGATACAGGTATTGCGATCGGTCCAGTCTGTAATGGCCGACATCACTTCCGACCCGACGATCAACACATGGCGCATGCCGGACTTCACATAGGCATCCGCCACCGATAACGCATAGACGAAGCCGCAACAAGCGGCTGACAGATCGCAGGCCGCCGCACGCGTGGCCCCCAGCCGATGTTGAATCAAACAGGCGGTCGCAGGTAGGGGGTAGTCACCGGTGCAGGTGGCCAACAGGATCATATCGAGATCGGCCGCACGCACTCCCGCAGCGGCCAACGCCCGCTCCGCGGCTTTCACCGCCAGATCAGAGCAGGCCTCACCGGGACCGGCCACATGGCGCTCGCGAATGCCCGTCCGTTCGACAATCCATTCGTCTGAGGTGGCCACCATCCGTTCGAGATCGACATTGGTCAGCACCTTGGCCGGCACGTAGGATCCGGTCCCTGCAATGCGGGCCCTCATACCGGCGTATCCTCGGTAGGCTTGGGTTGCATGAGGCTCTCTTCAATATCGCGTTGAATCAGCGCATCGACACGACTCTCGGCCAATCCCTTCGCCAGACGGATGGCATTCTTGATCGCCTTGGCAGACGAACGGCCATGGCAAATTACCGTAATGCCGTTGACACCCAAAAGCGGTGCCCCACCGAATTCGGCATAATCAATTTTCTTCTTCAAATTCAACAGCGGTTTGGCAATGAGGGGATAGGCAAGGCGGCCGAAGAAGGATCCGGATATTTCCTTGAGCAGCAACTTCTTGATCGTATCGGCCACGCCTTCTGAAATCTTCAGTGCGACGTTCCCGATAAACCCGTCACAAACCACCACGTCAGCGCTCCCGCTGTACACATCGCGGCCCTCGACATTCCCGATGAAGTTGAGCGAACTAGCCTTGAGGAGCTTGAACGCTTCCTTCGTCACTTCGTTCCCCTTGCTGTCCTCTTCCCCGATGCTCAATAGTCCGACACGCGGATTGGGCTTCCCAAACAGATGCTTGCCGTATTCATTCCCCATGATGGCGAATTGCGCCAAATGCTGGGCACTACAGTCCACATTGGCTCCGACATCCAACATAATGGCCATGCCGGTCAGCGTAGGGAGGCAGGTTGCGATCGCCGGACGCTCGACGCCCTTCGTCAGCCCGAGCACAAAGAACGAGGCCACCATGCTGGCGCCGGTATTCCCGGGACTGACCACAGCACTCGCCTCCCCACTCTTGACCAACTCGGTCGCAATCCAGATGGAGGAGTTCCGTTTCTTACGGGCTACTGTTGCCGGCGATTCGTGCATCTCGACCACTTGCGACGCATGACGAATAGACAGGCGGGAATCTGTACAGCCCAGACGGCGACATTCGGCCGTGAGAGTGGCCTCATCGCCGACGAGCAGGATCTCGACATCACATTCCTGGGCGGCCTGGAGAGCCCCCTCGATAACCGGGGCCGGTCCATGGTCGCCGCCCATAGCATCAAGCGCAATCTTCATAGAAGCCAAGTACTCATAGAAGGATGATGTGTCAGGTGATCACGGAAGACAAACAGCCGTTACCACGCTACATGCGGCAGGAGTTTAGAGCAGTGAACTGATTGACGCAACAGGCAAACGGAGATCATTTCTGACGTAGTCCATAGAGCCACCGTTCCCTTCAGGCATGAGCCGACGACCGGTCAACAACCTACCACGCAGGCTGCCCAACATGATCTCTAGGAAGTCCGTAGCGAGGACGATGTTCCACGTACTCCGTTGCGTACGTGGAACGAGAGTCGTCTAGGATTCTTCGACTTGGATGACTGCCTTACCCTTGTAGGTTCCGCAATTCAAGCAGGTGTAGTGCGGTAGCTTGATCTCATGGCACTGCGGACAGACGGACATGCCCGGCGGGGTCATGCGCAGTTTTTGGGTGCGCCGCGTGTCGCGTCGTTCCCGTGAATGTTTATGTTTCGGATTTGGCATGGCAACTCCTTCTCACTCTCGATAGCAGGCGGTCGCGCTAGGATGCTGACGATCCGCCGGTCTTGCGTTTCGTGCCCTGAACCACCCGAAACGTCGGGATCGGTGGCTCCGTGGCACATTGACAGGGCCCCTCATTCAAGTTTTTCCCACATCGCGCGCAAAGCCCCAAACAGTCGTCGCTGCAGATGGGCTGCATCGGCGCGGCCAGGATGATATGTTCGCGCAACATGGGAGCCAACTCTAAAAAGTTGCCTTGATATTGATACTGGTCATCCAGGTCTTCCTCTTCCTCAGCTGCCACAGCCTCTTCGCGCGCCTTCCGAGGATCGACTCGCTTTGGGTGACGCGGCGGAGACTTCGGCTCAGGGACAAAAGCCGCCCTCACCGAAAAAGCCAGAGGATCCTCGTACTGCGTCAAACACCGCACACATTCGCGGAGGATCGTCCCTTCAAGCACACCGGTCACCGCCACGAGCCCTTCGACGTTGGTCAGATCCAAACTCACCGCGAGCGGACCACAAGCGATGGCATCATCCTCGGTCAGGCCGAGCTCTTCAGCCGTAACTTCGCCGACGAGCGACAGCCCGTCTGCGGTAATGCTAGCCAGCGGCGGCGTTAATAAATCCATCGTGGCCCCTGCCTGCATGCCCATCCCCAACGTCAACGGTTACGTTATCGCTCTTCCGCAAAACTGATCAGCGCGATATGCCGAGCCCGCTTGACGGCAGCCGTCAATTCGCGTTGGTGTCTCATGCAATTACCGGAAATGCGCCGCGGAACGATCCGCCCACGCTCCGTAAGGAAATTTCTCAATAGCCCGACATCTTTGAAATCGATCGCGCCTTTTTCAATGCAAAACCGACAAGGCCGGCGACGTTGAAAAAATCGTCCGCCTCCACCGCCTCCGTCCCGATCTCCGCCCTGTTCACGCTCCATAACCGTCTCCCTCTCTGTTAGACGTGCTCTTCGGGTTCATACCCGGCATCATCGTGTGCTGGTGGCTCAACCCCGCCGCCGCCATCCTGGCGTTTCGGCATAAACGTTACCGTTTGGGCCACGACCTCGTGCTTGCTGCGCTTTTGGCCGTCTTCCGTTTCCCATCGGCGCTGCTGGAGTCGCCCGTCGACGATGACACCGCTCCCCTTGCTGAGATACTGCCCGCAATGTTCCGCCTGCTTGCCAAAGACCACAATGTCGACAAAGCAAACTTCTTCTTTTAATTCTTCGCCCTGCTTGTATCTCCGACTGACCGCCAGGCCCAAACTGGCCACCGGCGTCCCGTTCGGCGTATACCGCAACTCAGGATTCCGCGTGAGATTCCCGATCAGAATAACTTTATTAAACCCGGCCACCGGCGAACTCCTCCGATGACGTCTCGAGTGGCCGTGGCGGCACCAGCTCTTTTTTGAGATGGACGGTCAAGAACTTGAGGATGGGGTCTTCCAGCCGGTAGGACCGTTCCAATTCACCGACCGTGATGTTGGGCGCCCTGAAGTAGAAATAGGCGTATGTGCCCTTGCGTTCACGCTTCACTTCGTACGCGAGTTTCTTTTTGCCCCAGTTTTCCGACTTGATAAACTGCGCACCGGTCTTCTCTGCCACCGCCTTCATCTTCTCAATGAGGGCAGCGGTCTCTTCATCGGTAAGAGACGTACGAATAATAAACAGAGACTCGTAGAGCTCCATGCAGAATCCTCCTGGACAAAGGCCCCCGAACCAGTCGGGAGCAAGGTGTAGGTACGCTGGATTCAGCCAGCGCGAAGGGGTGAAGCTAACATAGCCTTGAAGAAACTGTCAAATGAAAGGGGAGGCCTTGCGTGAATCTTCACTCCGGCCAGACCGTACGCCGACTCCGGGATTCCTCGGTACTGGCGGCGAACAATCAGCCTCCCGGCGCCCCTTCATCTCCTGCCGGCTTCTCGCGGATATTGAACTGATTCATCGCCACGGCGATACCCCTGTGGATCAAACATTCCAGCGCATCAACGACGCGATCGAGACAGGGGTTCAAAACCTCGAGGTCTTCTCTCGTGAACGCTTGCAGCACGTAATCCGCCGAGTCTTGACGCGGCGCCGGACGTCCGATTCCGATTTTTATTCGTAGAAACTGCGGCGTTCCGAGCGCCTCGATGACCGACCGAATGCCGTTATGCCCTCCGTGACCGCCCTCTTGCTTGATGCGGAGACGCCCCATCTCAAGGTCGAGATCGTCGTGGAGAAGGATCAGATCTGTGGCAGATAGTGAATACTCGCGGAGGAGGCCTTTGAGCGGAGGACCGGTGATGTTCATCCAGTCGAGCGTACCGGCAAGTTCGAGGAGTTCCGACCCGAGTCGGCCATACCCTCTCTGCGCGGCCCCGCGCCTGGCGAGACGGATGGACCATCGAGCGGCAGCCCGCTCGATGGCCAACATACCGATATTGTGACGAGTCTGAGCATAGGCTGCACCAGGGTTGCCCAGCCCAACGATGAGACGCACCGCTACTTCTTCTTTTCGGCTTCTTTCTTCTCAGCTTTTGGTGCCGCAGCACCCTTCTTATCGCCGCCCTTGGCATCAGCCGCCGCTGCACCGGCCTTCCCTGCTTCGCCGCCTTCAGCACCTTCAACTTTGCCCTTGCCAGCCACTTCGGGCTCTTTCCCGCCCTCAGCCCCGGCTACGCCGCTCGCAAGGAGCGATTCCAGCTTGGCTTCCGTCATCGGCGCCGCCACGCTCACCACCATGTGCTCCGGGTCATCGAGAAACTTGATCCCATCGCGCACAGCGACATCCTTCAAGTGGAGGCCTTGCGAAATGTTCAGCCCGGATGCATCGACTTCGATAAAGTCTGGCAACACAGCCGGCAGACACTCAATATGCAACTCACGCATGTTGTGGTGCAGGATCCCGCCTTCCTTCACACCGGCAGGCACGCCGCCGGTCAAATGGAGAGGCACTTTCACGCGAATCGGCTTGTTCATCGAGATTTCAAACAAGTCCGCATGCAGCACATTCCCCTCAACCGGGTCGACCTGGAAATCGCGCAGGAGTGCGGTCCGGTTCGGGGCCGACTTCGCACCGGTCAGCGTCAGCGACACGAGTGCCGTTCCGCCCGCCTGCGCCTTCAAAATCTTGACCAAGCTATCGGGCTCAATCGTCAACAGCAGGCATTCGCCCTGCCCATACAACACGCCAGGGATCTTGCCCTCTCGCCGAAGCTGGCGCGCCGCACCTTTTCCGGTTTTCTCTCTTACGGTCACTGCTAGTTCGAATTTCATGATACGCCTCCGTCCCCTTCTCGCTGGTCTTCAGATGTCTCGGTCTCGAGTCAGGCAAACAATGAACTCACCGACTCATCTTCATGGATACGCCTGATCGCCTCACCGAGCAGTGGTGCGACCGACAATTGATGCAACTTCGGGCAGATCTGCTCTTTGCCCCGTAACGGAATCGAATTGGTCACGACCACCTGCCGCAAACAGGATTGCTGAATCCGGTCCAACGCCGGCCCGGTGAGGACCGCATGGGTACAAGCCGTCCACACTTCACGAGCCCCTTTATCCATACAGGCTTGAGCGCCTTTCACAATCGTACCAGCCGTATCGATCATGTCGTCCAGCAAGAGCGCACTCTTGCCCGCCACGTCGCCGATAATGTTCATGATCTGCGTCTGGTTGGGACCCTCGCGCCGCTTGTCAATAATCGCCAGGTTCGCTTGAAGCCGCTTCGCAAATGCACGAGCCCGCTCGACTCCACCGGCATCAGGAGACACCACCACAAGGTCGCTGACTTTTTGCTTCGTAATATAATCCAGCAAGACAGGAAGCGCGTACAGATGGTCCACCGGAATATTAAAGAATCCCTGGATCTGCCCTGCGTGGAGGTCCATGGTCAGGACTCGGTCCGTGCCGGCCGTGCTGATCAGATCGGCCACGAGTTTTGCAGAAATCGGCACGCGCGGCTGATCCTTGCGGTCCTGTCTCGCATAACCAAAGTACGGAATGACCGCCGTGATGCGATTTGCGGAGGAGCGCTTGAGCGCATCAATAATAATCAACAACTCCATGAGAGAATCGTTGACCGGCTGACAACTGGATTGCACAACGAAGACGTCGGCGCCACGGACGTTTTCTTCGATCTTGACGCGAATCTCGCCGTCACTGAATGACGCCACAGTGGCTTCACCGAGTTTTGTCCCGAGATAGGCACAAATCTCATGGGCCAGGGCCGGATTGGCATTACCAGAGAATATCTTTAGCTCTCTGCTCATCGATTCCCCAGAAAATCCTTTGAATACGATTACGAAGGGTCTGATTTCGTACGTGGTTCATCTCGACCGCGTGCGTAGATTGGCGGAGAGAGTATCCGCAAACCTCTATTCGCTGCGCGCTGTTGAGGAAGCCAACTAAGGGGTCAGAATGTAACGGAATATACGGAGGCTTGTCAACCAAGGCCTATCGCGGGAATTTTTCTTGCACAAGAAGCCCGCCCGAACAGGTAGGCACAACGAATACCGTCATCAGCGGGTCACTAGCCAACTTGGACTGGGCCAGCCGCGCGACGGCCTCATCCGTAAAGACTCCGAATACCGTTGCCCCGCTTCCAGATAGCAGCGCAATTTCAGCTCCTTGAGCCTGCAAACTCTGCTTGATCTCCCGGAGCTTCCCATGGGCGGCAAACACTGGCGCCTCGAAATCATTCTCTGCCGCGGCCATGAGTTGGGCCCAACTCACCCGCGATTGCCGGTCGAGTTCGCACTGCACTGGTAATAGCGACCTCACACCAGTCCTATTTGCGGCTAACTCTTGATACGCCCACTTGGTATTGACCCCAAATCCTGGATTCGCAAGCACAACCCAGCGCGGCCCCTCAACGACGACGGGCCGAACGGTTTCACCCCGACCTGCCACGAATGCCGAAGGCGCGAACAGAAAAAACGGGACATCACTCCCCAGCGATTGCCCGACATCGGCCATCTCCGGCGACGACCATCCCAGTCGCAACAAACGATTCAATCCCATGATGGTCGCTGCCGCATCGCTGCTCCCTCCACCAAGGCCTGCCCCCATCGGAATCCGCTTCCGAAGTTCAATCTCGAGACCGGTCGATAGCCGGGCTCGCTCCATCACCGCAGCGGCTGCGCGATATACGAGGTTATTTTGGTCGGCAGCCAGCTGACCGGCATCACAGCTCAGGTGGATGCCCTGTCGACCCGGACAGAGCCTGATCTGCACCTCATCTTCCAACGCGACCGTCTGCATGATCGACCAGAGATTGTGGAACCCGTCTGGACGGCGGTCGAGGATGCGGAGGATGAGATTGATTTTGGCCGGAGCACACACGGTGATCTCGGAAGGATTCGACTGCGGATTAATCACGGCCACCCTTGATCGCATATTTCTCTAGCCGATAACGGAACGACCGCGTATTGAGCTTCAGTAGCCTGGCAGCCTTTTTTTTGACCCACTGAGTCCGTTCCAGCGCCTGCAGCAATAACGCTTTCTCAATGCCGTTGATCAGCTCTTCCAAATCCACGCCATCTTCCGGCAGATCCGTAGGCACCCCCTGCTGCTGAGGAATCACCACACGATGGAGCCAACCGCGAATATCTTCATCCGATACAGGCGCACCGACAGAAAAGGCGACAACCCGTTCGAGTAAGTTTTCAAGCTCGCGCACGTTGCCGCGCCACTCGTGCCCCAATAACACGTGCATCGCCTCCGGCGTCAAGACAGGAGCCGGCTTCCCGCTTTCCTGAGAAAACTTTTCCAGGAAATGCTTCACGAGTAACGGAATATCCCCGGTGCGGAGCCGCAACGGCGGGAGCCGGATCGGGATGACATCTAAGCGGTAATATAAGTCTTCACGAAACGATCCGTCGGCCACAGCCTTTTCAAGATCTTTATTGGTTGCGGCCACGATGCGCACATCGACCTTCACGTCCTGGGTCCCGCCCACCCGCCGGAACTCTCGCTCCTGAATCACACGCAACAACTTCACTTGAATCGTAGGGGTGGTGTCGCCGATTTCATCCAGAAAGATGGTGCCGCCATTGGCGATTTCGAACAACCCAGCTTTATTGGCCATCGCCCCGGTAAAGGACCCTTTCATGTGCCCAAAGAGTTCGCTTTCGAGCAGGGTCTCCGGCACGGCGCTGCAATTCACCGCCACAAACGGCATCGGGCTCCGGGCACTGTTGTAATGAATTGCGCGTGCCACCAATTCTTTGCCTGTTCCGCTTTCCCCGCAAATCAGCACATTACTCTTGGCGTCTGCGACCTTGCGCACCACATCGAACACCTTCTGCATGCTCTCACTCTGGCCGACGATCTGCGCAAACGACGATTGGCTCGCCATTTCGCGCTTCAAGAGAATATTTTCTGTCGAGAGTCGCCGCTTCTCCAGAGCGTTGCGGATGATCAACTGCACTTCATCGACCTGGAAGGGCTTGGTCAGGTAGTCATACGCGCCTTGTTTCATCGCATCGACCGCCGAGTCCGCAGTCGCAAACGCCGTAAGGACCAGAACGACAGTTTCAGGAGACGAGGACTTCACCGCTTTGAGGACCGCCATGCCGTCGGCTTTCGGCATGCGAAGGTCGGTGATCACGAGATCGAATATTTCTCTATTCACATGGCCGATGGCCTCTTCGCCGTCCGAGGCTTCGGTCACGGCATAACCGGCTCGCGTGAGCATGATGCTCAGAACCTCGCGGAGACTTCGCTCGTCATCAACAACTAGGATCTTTTCCACGGTGTTCGTCCCTCATGCCACAACCGCATCCCGGCATCTCCAGAACGCGGCATACAGACCACAAACCGTGAGCCATGACGCTCCTGACTTTCGACCTTAATCCAGCCCCCGTGTAAATCGACAATGCGATGCACGGCGGCGAGACCCAGTCCTGACCCTTCTTTCTTCGTCGTGAAAAACGGGAGAAATATTTTATCCAGATTCTGCTTCGGAATGCCTTCTCCGCTGTCCTGAAAGGCAATTTCGATGACATCCCCCTTACGGCCGCCGGCATCGACGTGGCGACAACCTGTCGAGATCGTCAACTGCCCCCCCTCCGGCATCGCTTCAAAGGCGTTCGTCGCCATATTCCAAAAGACTTGCCGAAACTGATCTT
Organism: Nitrospira sp.; assembly: GCA_009885705.1. Taxonomy (GTDB): domain Bacteria; phylum Nitrospirota; class Nitrospiria; order Nitrospirales; family Nitrospiraceae; genus Palsa-1315. The sequence goes on from VFKF01000379.1 coordinate 18,821, forward strand.
GATCGACCAGAGCCGTGAGCAGCCCCGTCGCCAGGGATGTCACAATTTTGATATTTGAACGAGTTCGCGCTTCATGTTGAACGAGATCAAGCGTCTCGGCAAGTACTTTATTGAGATCGTGCTCGGCAAGATTGAGTGCCGGAGGACGAGCATACTGAAGGAATTCCGTGATGATGTTGTCGAGCCTAGTGGCCTCTCGAATCGCAATGTCCATCAGCCGACGATTGGTTTCGTCTTCCGTCGCATCTTTCCGGAGCATTTGCATGGCGCCTGCCAACGCACCAAGCGGATTCCGAATTTCATGAGCCATTCCGGCAGACATTTCACCCAAACTCGCCAGCCAATCCTTCCGCCGCATCTCCTCTTCGAGATCCCGAATCTGTGTCAGATCCTTAAACACACCAACTAAGCCTGTCTGCTTCCCCTGCTCGTGCAGCGGGGAAAGCGTCATCCCGAGGATCAGACGATTACCGTCAGCACGTTTACATTCCACTTCAAATCGCGTCGTCGCCGACAGGGAACCGCCAAGCAGCTCGTCTGACTCCTGGGCAGGATGCCAGTTAAAGATTTCTCGCCAGGGGCGCCCGACCACCTGCGCAATCGTATACCTGGTTGTTTCCTGTGCCGCCGGGTTGAACGAGGTGATGCACCCCGTGGCATCTGCCGTAAATACGCCGCTGCTGATGCTATGGACAATATTCTCGTGAAAGGCCTGGAGCCGGTTCAGTCCCTGCTCCTTCTCGCGTAACGACTGGTCCGCCTGATAAAGCTGGTCTGCTAACGTCCCTCCTAGAATTCCGACAACCAGCAGGGCAAGCGCATAGACGCCGAATGTTTGAAACGTTTCAGGCGCCGTCAGCCGGCTCGGCGGCAGCCACCCCCACGCTTCAGCAAGACCGTACAGTTGAACGTTGGTTAAGAGCCCAAACAGAATGATGCAGAAACAGGCAGCAAGAAGCCCCACTCGCCGGCGAGGGACGAGACTGGCCACCGCCACCGTCATGACATACAACACCACGAAGGGGCTCTCGACCCCCCCTGTCCTCGCAACCAAAACCGTTTCTAGAAGGAAGTCGATCCCGACCTGAGCCCAGAAAAATATTGTCAGTGCGCCTGATGTGGTCAGCCTACGGAGCAGGAGAGCGGAAGGAATCGTCAGAACGTACGTGAGAATAATCAGGGTATAGAACGTTTCAACCCGCCCGCCCTTCGCAACTTGGAAAACCAGAGACAGGCCGAGCGTCAGGCTCACGAGAGCCAGCCGGAGCCCCATGAGCCAGTAGAGTCTTGAGCGCAACTCCTTCATGAGTGGAAGACCTCTGGGCAAGAAGGGGAATCGGCGGGATATGAAGAATGATGTGCTTCGCTCATTCTCTTCGGATTAGGAGGCAGAAGGCGCCTCATCGCACATTCGATGAAGTGCCGAGAGGTTTAGCCCTAACAGCTACGCGCCCTCAGGCTGAGAGGCAGGCCTCAACTCCGCGAGTGGGAAGGCAACCGCCAGCCTCTATCCGATTGCAGAGGCCATCTTGAAGATCGGGAGGTACATCGCAATAACGATAAACCCAATCACAACCCCCAAGAACACCATCATCGCCGGCTCCAATAATGCCGTCAACCCGGTTACGGCTTGATCAACTTCCTCTTCGTAGAAGTCTGCAATTTTCCCTAACATCGCATCCAGCGCGCCGGTCGACTCACCGACAGCGATCATATGCGTCACCATCTTCGGGAAAACTCCGCTGGCAGCCAAAGGATCGGCGATGGTCTTTCCTCCGCTGATACTGGTACGCGCATTTAACAACGTTTCTTCAACAACCTTATTCCCTGAAGTCTTGGCACAGATGGTCAACCCATCGAGGATTGGCACTCCGCTGGAAAGCAATGTCCCGAGCGTACGGGTGAACTTCGCGACAGAAGCTTTTCTGATTAAGTCTCCAACGACTGGCAACTTGAGAAGCAACGTATCGATGACCTTCCGCCCTTGAACGGTCGCATAATACTTTTTAACACCCATGATGGTCCCCACAATACTCCCAAGAATGACGTACCAGTACGCAATAAAGAAATTACTGGCGTCGATGACCACTTGAGTGGGGCCTGGCAACGCGACTTTTCCGCCTGACAACTCCAGAAACATCTTTGCGAAAATCGGAATGACAAAGATCATGAGCACCGCGATCACAATAACGGCAACCCCCATGATTGCGGAGGGATAGATCATGGCAGACTTGATCTGCCCTTTGAGTTTCATCGCTTTCTCGATGTACACGGCAAGCCGCGTCAAAATCGTATCGAGCAAGCCACCTACCTCACCCGCATGCACTAAGTTGACGTAAAGATCGTCGAACACTTTAGGATGACGCCGCAAGGCATCTGAAAAGGTCGAGCCCGCTTCCACCTGAGTCTTCACTTCTCCGATCGTCTCTCGCAACACTTTATTCTCAGACTGGGTCGAGAGAATTTCGAGACATTGCACCAAGGGCAGGCCTGCACTAATCATCGTGCCAAATTGCCGCGTAAACACGACCAAATCTTTATCCGTGAGACCGGATCCAAAGCTCAAGTTAAATCCGCCTGCGCCACCTTTCTTTTCATCGAGGCTGGTGACGACGACACTTTGCTTGCGGAGTTGATCCACCGCCTCATCGCGGGTCTTCGCGCTCAGCTCGCCCTTCTTGACGGCACCTGATCTGGTTCGTCCGACATATGCAAAGGTAGCCATACGCAACACTCACCCTTCGATGTGGCCATGACCATGGCCGGTTGTAAACTGAGGGGAATCCCTACCAGGCGAGTCTACTAATCACCCCCAAACCTGTCAAACGAATGCACAATCTCTGCGCAGGCAAAGAGGCATGCAGGCTCCAGCCCTACAACACATTAGCTGCTGATCGCACTCGTGTGCCGGTAACCTCTGTAGAGATAATGTAGCCCTGACAAGAGCGTAAAGGAGACCATGCCGAATAAGAGGGACAGCATGACTATGGCAGGAAGATTGATGTGACGCGAACTCAGAAATATCACCGTCACAATATAGGAGAGCTGGAGCAGCGTGGTGCCCTTACCCAGGAACGTGGGAGTAATATCCACGTGAGATTCCGTGAAATGCGCCACCGCCGTCCCGAGCATCAAAATCAAGTCTCGGCTGACCACAAGAATGGTGACCCACGACGGGATCAAATGAATCATCGAGAGGGTGATGAACCCTGAAGTGAGGAGCAGCTTATCGGCCAGAGGATCTAGCACGGCTCCGAGCCGGGTATGCTGGTTCATCACGCGAGCGATGGCCCCATCGAGCGCATCGGTCAGTCCAGCCACGATCAACACGATGAGGGCTTGATCGAATCGGCCATAGACAAGCAGCCCGATGTAGCAGGGAATCAGGAGAATGCGAAGGATGGTCAAGCTATTGGGAATATTCATCGCGTCCAAAGTCACGCACAGCGACCGATCGCAACGGCGAGAAATGATAGGGGGGCATCAAGAAGTTGTCAACGGCTTGCAGTCGGCACGGCCCCTCCTTATAATCAGGGCCCTAGACCGTTCCACGTGGGTATCATGGAGGTGGTGATGAGTTCGCTTCCGCTACTTTTCAAAAAAGAAGGTCTCGTCGAAAAGCACCAGGTTGAAGGAGTCGACCCGAGCGATCGGTACTTCAATCGCGCAGTCCTCGTCAATCGAACCACCTCAGGCTACGCCGCCAAGGCCATGTATGAAGCCCTGACTGTCGAGGGGCACTCGCACCCGACTATTCCCGCTGCGGTACAAGAGCTCATCAACGCCATGCAGGGATTCGGCTTCAGCAGATTGAGAACGCGCGCGAATTTCAAAGGCACGAAGTATCTCGCCGAAAAAGAAACCTGGGTTGAGTACCAGGACCCTGCGTAGCCGCTCCCTATCCTCAAGCGACATACTCCCGATAGACCAGGTCGTGAATGAGCGGGCGGAAGACTTTTATCTTCTCGTTCTTCCGCGTCGGATGTACCCGGTTGGATAACAACACCACTTCTAATTCGCACAGGGGATCAATCCACAGCGATGTCCCTGTATAGCCGAGATGCCCGAACGACCGCTCGGAGAAGCAGGACCCCGACGAGGACGGCGCCGACGGAGTATCCCATCCCAACGCCCAACTCGATCGAGAAACAGATTCTTGGCGCGTCGTAAACTGCCTGACAAACTTCTCCTCAAGAATCGACTCTCTTCCATGATAGCCGCGAAGCCAGGCTCCGGACACAGCCAACACCGACTCAGCAGTCCCGAATAACCCTGCATGACCTGCAACGCCACCCATCGATGCGGCATTTTCGTCATGGACCTCCCCACGCAAAAGGCAATCACGCCACACATCCTGTTCGGTCGGAGCAATTCTTGATACATCGGGCAAGGATTGCCCGCTTCCTGCTACGGGGCGAAATAACAGCGGGTCAGCCCCTGTCGGCCGAGCGATCGCTTCTTCACACCATCGGTCCAATGCCAGACTACTCAGACGCTCCACCAGAAATCCCAGCAGCATGAATCCGAGATCGCTGTACACGCTGCGCTCACCTCGTACATAGATCAATGGTTCGTCACGAATCATGCTTAGCACCGCGTCCCTGAGAAACTGGCTCCCGCTAGAATGCCCAGGAGTCATACCTCGTGCTTCGAGCCGTTCGTATATCGGGCGCCAACCAGGCAGGCCTGAGCGATGGGCCAAAAGATCTCGAACTGTCGCCTCCCCGATCGGTGTCCCTTCAAGTTCTACCAACACCTGCTGTATGGGGTCTTCGAGAGCCACCTTAGCGCGCTGAATCAGGAGTACGATGGAAGTGACTGTTACTAACGGCTTCGTAAGCGAGGCGAGGTCATAAATAGTGGAGGGTTGCACGAGAAGACCTGGGGGTTCTGACGACAATCGTCCAGCCACCACCGCACATTGCAGTTCGCCATGCAGGCGTACCGACAACTGGGCGCCGGGAAAAACACCGTCATCAACGGCCGCTTGTAATGCCGCCTCAATGACGCGATGGGTAGCCATAGGCACAACAATCTGTCACTGGTGGACACATGGTCGCTGGAGAGGGCGCCGCGAGGCCAGCCAAGAAGCGGACCAGGTCGAGTGAGTCACAACGCCGGGCTCGACTCTCCTTCGAGCTTCTCCTCCGATGCGGTCGCGGCATCATGCAACGCTTCCTGCTCTTCCACTTCCAACATCCGCTCGAACATCCGCAACGACGCGCGCAGCCGTTCAACCATGAGGAGCCGCTGTTTTTGAAGTGATACGAGGTCACGTTGCGTATCGGTCAGCTCGACTCTAGCCTGACGGATCAATTCACCGGCTTTCAGTTCGGCTTCTTTGATGACAAGGTCCGCCTCTCGCTGAGCATTCCGTTTCACATCTTCTGCCAGCGACTGCGCCGACAAGAGCGTACTCGACAAGGTCGATTCCGTCCGCTTCATCTCGGCAAGCTGCTGCTCCAGAAATAGGATCTTTTCCCGCTGGACTGCCTGATCCCGATTCAACGATTCGACCGTCTGCGCTAACTCCTCGAGAAAGCGATTGACCTCTTCCTTGTCGTAGCCGCGGAAACTGACCCTGAACACCATTTGCTGGATATCGAGCGGTGTAATTCTCATGGCATCCCCCATGGTCATATCAGTTCATCCTCATGGCTAATTCCTTGAGCGATTGCACCACCGCGATCTGCAAAAAGGTAATGATCAGAATCACGATGAGCGGCGACAAATCCATTCCCATGCGCCACCCGATCCATCGACGAATCGGCGCCAAGACCGGTTCGGTCGCGCGATCGAGAAATTGCACGATGGGATTCCATGGGTCCGGATTGACCCACGAGATCAGGGCACGCGCAATAATCACCCACATATACAACCACAACACATAGTCGAGGATGGTCGCGACCGCCGTCAATACGTTGCCTGCAACAAACATCAGTGTCCCAACTCCTTCGATCGTATCGTCGCCGCTTCGACAGCCGACATCAACGTCGCACGAAATCTTCCCTGTTCAAGCTGATGTAGCCCGGCAATGGTCGTGCCTCCGGGAGAAGCCACCCGATCTTTCAGCTGAGCGGGGTGCATCCCCGACTCCAAGACCAACCGAGCCGCACCGAGCACCGTCTGGGCAGCCAGAAGCTCGGCAACCTGCCGCGGAAGCCCCATCTTGACGCCCCCGTCAGCCAACGATTCAATGGCAAGAAACACATAGGCCGGCCCACTGCCGCTCAGTCCGGTCACGGCATCCATCAACCGCTCCTCGACCAGCACCACTCGGCCGACTGATTCGAATACCGTTCGGGCCATTCGGCTGTCATCTTCAGATACCGCGCTGCCCAGGGCAAGAGCGGTCATACCCTCCCGAACCAATGCTGGCGTATTCGGCATGGCACGAACGACCCGCATCGCCCCGGCGATCTGTTCCGTAATGGTCCGAATCGTTACCCCTGCCACAATAGAAATCACCAGCGCATGGGCCAAGGCCTGGCCAAGATCACTGAGCACAACCTGAAGCGTCTGAGGCTTCACCGCCAAGACGACCACATCGGCCAAGGCGACGGCCTCACGATTGGCAGAGCCGACCCGAATGCCGAATTGACTCTTCAAGTGGTCCCGGCGTTCCGCAACGGGGTCCGTCGCCCATATCGACTCGGCAGAGCAGACCTGTCCGGAGAGCAGCCCGCCGATCATAGCCTCTGCCATCTGGCCGCCCCCGATAAAAGCAATCTTGTTCGTGATCGTTGGACTAGCCACGCCTTGCTCCAAATATCGCCGTGCCGACCCGCACCATCGTAGCCCCCTCTTCAACGGCCACAGCATAATCGCTCGACATACCCATCGAAAGTTCCTTCAATGAAACGGTACCGACCGATTGATGCGAGAGACGCTCGGCCAACTCACGCAAACGACGGAAATAGGGACGAGACTGCTCAGGATCGCTGGTGGGAGGGGGAATCGCCATGAGCCCCTTCACCTCCACATGAGGCAAGGCTCCCAGTCTCGGCAGCAGTCCCTCAAGCTCACCAGGACGAAAGCCGGTCTTCGTCGCCTCCCCCTCAAGATTGACCTCCAGCAGCACTGCTTGCCTCACCCCTGCTTCTTGCGCCCGTTTTTCGATCTCTTCTGCCAGTTCGAGGCTGTCGACCGAATGAATCAGGTCGAAGACCCCGACGACTGATCGAACCTTTCGCCGCTGCAGATGGCCGATAAAATGCCACTGAACCGGCGCGCCCCGTAAGCCTTCTACTTTCGGAAGCGCCTCTTGGAGGCGGTTTTCACCGAGTATCGTCAGCCCTGATGCAATCCCCTCACGAAGCTGATCGAGCCCCACTGACTTTGTCGCAGCGACGAGACGCACGCTGCCTTCGGGCCGTCCAGCTTGCCGAGTCGCAAGCCGGATCTGCTCGAGCACGAATCGAATATTCTCACTGATTGAACCACTGACCGGTACATCCATCTCATGTGATCGCCACAACTGAAGCCCTGCCGCTCGCACGTTCGGAGGTATTGTACCCAAACCACCGAACAAATGTCAGCGCAAGCGGCCTGACCACCTGTTACCGGCTGGAAGCAAGAGTAATCCCGCTGACCATCGTTCCGTTCACACGGCCTTCCCGTCGATAGGAATAGAAGAGCTCATCGTGGCAGATCGTGCAGAGATTCACCGATGAGACAGCACGTGACAGGACACCCTCTCCTTCTACTTGTCGACGAATCAAGGCCTTAAGATCCAACCGCGCATTGTGTCCCTGATAGTCCCGCACAACCGATTCCCAATCCGGCAATCCCGCTTGGAGCTGAACGAGCACAGGGCCATCCACCTCATAGCAACAAGGACCAGCCGAGGGTCCAATACTGACTCGCAAATCAGACCGCGTCGATCCGAATCTGGCCACCATGAGCGAAAGCGTCTTCGGCACAATCCCGGCGACAGCCCCCCGCCAGCCGGCATGAATCGCGGCCACGACATGCCGGCGGGGATCATGCACGAGGACAGGGACACAATCCGCCGTACGCACCGCCACCGTGACGCCAGGCTGGTCGGTCACCAGCGCGTCCCACCCGCCAGGAAACTGGTCCGACTCAATCAGTGGCCGATCCACCACCAGCGCGTCAGTACCATGCACTTGCTTGACAGACAGCAGCCAGCCACGCCCCTGGGCCCCGGACTGGCGAGCCGGCACTCCGACCTCAAGCGCGAACGAATCCGCATGACGGCGTGTGCCGAAAAAATGCCGGACGCCGTCCCGTGCGGAGGCGAAGGCAGGAACCGTGATAACCGCTGCACTCATAGCCCTACTCCGATACGACGATTCACGGACGCAAACCTGTCGGCTTAGTCGACCTGTTTGCGTAAAAACGTGGGCACATCCCATTCATCATCCGCCACAACCGCAACTCGCTCCATCGATTCTCTCGAATCGCTCGGCCGTCGCAAAAAACTTGGGCGATCGAGATCCTTGAGCGGCCGGTCTGCATAGGATCGGTCGCCCATCGAGGCGCCCATACCCGTCGCGACCTGTTGCCCATTCCTTGTACTCCGCGCCGCCGCCACAGAAATCGGAGCAGCCTGCTCCTCCCGTTCAAATCCCGTCGCAATCACCGTCACGACCAGATCGTCGCCCATGTCGGGATTGATGACCTGTCCAACAATGATATTGGCTTCCGGATCGGCTGTCTGCTGGACAATCGTGGCCGCTTCCTCGATCTCATGCAGGGACATATTGGGTCCCCCGGTGATATTCAACAACACGCCGCGCGCACCCTCCACACTGCCTTCTTCCAGCAACGGGCTGCAGATCGCCTTCTGCGCCGCTTCAATCGCCCGATTCGTCCCGCGGGCCACACCCATGCCCATCACCGCGCGCCCCGTATGCGACATAATCGTGCGGACGTCGGCAAAGTCCACGTTCACATGGCCGGTGGTCGTAATCACATCCGCAATCCCTTGAATCGCCTGCCGGAGGACGTCATCGGCGACCTTGAAGGCTTCGAGCAACGGTGTGGATTTATCGACGATGCCGAGCAATCGCTGGTTGGGAATCACGAGCAAGGTATCCACATGGCGGCGAAGATCACGAATCCCTTCATCCGCATGACTCATCCGGCGATGACCTTCATAGGTAAAGGGCTTGGTGACAACCCCGACCGTCAAGATGCCAAGTTCACGCGCGATGCTCGCCACAATCGGCGCGGCGCCGGTTCCCGTGCCTCCACCCATGCCCGCAGTGACGAACACCATGTCGGCACCTTCAAGACATTCCCGAATCTGGTCTTTGCTTTCCAGCGCGGAGTCTTTCCCGACTTCCGGCTTGGCGCCAGCGCCGAGTCCCCTGGTCCGCTCAGGCCCCAGTTGCACCTTATAGGAAGCCCGCGACCGATCCAACGCCTGCAGATCGGTATTGGCTGCAATGAAATCGACCCGCGCCAATCCGGACGTGATCATCGTGTTAATGGCATTGCACCCGGCGCCACCCACACCGATCACTTTGATCCGAACCGGGGATACGACATCCTCTTCAAATGAAAACATCAGGACACCTCCCTTAATAATAGAATCCGCGTGACGGGCATCCGCCTCGCGTCACAGTTAAAAGAACTCGAACATCCAAGTTTTCATCCGATCGAACGCTTTGCTCAACGGCCGTCCCCCGCGCAGACCGGCAGTCGCCATCTCCTCGGCATGGTGCCGGGCATGGAGCAACAGACCGACTCCTGTGGCATGCATGGGATTGCTGACGATGTCGCGAAGCCCTCCGACCCCGCTGGGCGCACCGCGGCGAGCCGGAAGATTCAAGACCTGCTCTGCCGCATCGGGCATCCCTTCCAACAACGACGTCCCCCCGGTAATGACCACCCCTGCGCCCAACATGCCCTCGTAACCGGCGCGCGCGATTTCCCGGCGGACCAGCTCGAATATTTCCGCAACCCTCGGTTCAAGAATCTCCGCGACATCACGGCGCGAAAACGTCCTGGCGGGACGGTCCCCAACCGACGGCACCTCCACCGTTTCATGCCCCTGTACCAATCCTGTCAGCGCAATCCCATGTTGCAGTTTGATCTTCTCAGCCTCGACCTGCGTGGTCAGCAACCCGATCGCGAGATCCTTCGTCAAATTCTGCCCGCCGATCGGCAACACCGCGGAATGCCTGATACTCCCGTCGAGGAAAATCGCGAGGTCGGTCGTCCCCCCCCCGAGATCGATCATGACGACCCCCAGATCGCGCTCTTCCACGCTCAGGACCGCCTCACTGGAGGCCAACGGCTGCAGCACAATATCCACGACATCGAGTCCCGCGCGATTCACACACTTGATGATGTTCTGCGCGGACGTCACCGCGCCGGTAATCACATGGACGTTCACCTCAAGCCGGTTTCCAGACAGTCCCAACGGCTCCCGGATACCCTCTTGCCCGTCTACCGTGAATTCGCGTGGCAACACATGGAGAATCCGCCGGTCGTGAGGAATCACCGCCAGCGTGCGGGCGCTCTCGATGGCCCGCTGGATATCCTCCCGCGTGACTTCTAATTTCTTGAGCGGTACCACGCCTTTGCAGTTCTCCGCAGCAATATGACTGCCGGCAATGCCGGTATAGACGGAATTGATCTGGACCGCCGCCATCAGTTCCGCTTCCTCGACCGCCTTTTTGATCGATTCGACCGTACTCTCGATATCGACCACGACACCTTTACGGAGACCTCGGGAAGGACTGGACCCGACTCCGATGATGTTCAGCGCCCCATCATCGGTGATTTCCGAAACGATGGCGCAGATCTTCGTGGTCCCGATATCCAACCCCACAAGAATCTGATCACGCTTCGGCACAGTCCTCACCCCCTTTCACGCACAATCACACGGTTGTCGTAACGCAAATCGATCTCGCTGCCCTCATGCTTCCGCCCATCGAACGATGCCGTCTTCAACGACGGCTTCACTTTCTGGAACCGTTCCCACTGATCGACCAACGCATCGGCGCCGAACTGAAATCGAATCCCGTTGGCCGAGGCCACCACATTCGAAGGATTTGCGAGATCCATTTCTATGCGCCCCTCGATCGAATTGCCGATGAGCTTGGCCAGCACGACCCCGGACTGCACCGAGTTGCGGACGCGAGCATCGCCCCGCAGCAGCGACTTCGGCTCCAATCCGATCAATAACGGCAACGTGAGCTCATCCTGCCTGCCCAGCTTGGCCAGAAGGTGCCCGCTTTCATCGCTCAGCCAATGGTCGACGCCCGTGCGAATAATCGCGGCAGGTGTGCGCTCCAATACCGTCACATGCAGCAGATGCGGAGGCCTGCGTTCGACGATCGCGTCTTTGATCCAGGCATGCGTCCGCACGCGCTCGGCGAGAAATCCGGCACTGACTTGCTGAAGCCCCATGCCGGGCTTCAAACCAAGCAACTCCACCACTTCCGGCTTCGTCACATGGTGAATCCCCTCCACCTCGACCTCACGGATTTCCAGCCAGCGTTGAAGTACTGGCCCCATCTCTCTGGTCGCGAGGGTCAGCCCCCAGGCCAAGGCCGCAAGCCCGATGATCCATGTCCCGATGCGCAGGGCTCGTCGTCCCCGCAAGAACAGTCGCTCGCGATTCGCCTGCTGCCGTTGCTCAGCGACCTCGCTGGCACGCGCCCCCTTCCACTGATTGAGCCGAGGGCCAATCGCGCGCACCGCTCGCTTTCGCATGGACAACTTCATGGCTTGTGCCTGTCCCCTGACTGCTGGTCAATGCGGGCTGCTCGAACCAGCGCAGACTCCAGTATCCGTTCGGTCAGCTCGTCATAATCGATCTTGGCTCGCCCCGCCGCCATCGGCAACAAACTCGTTTCCGTCATCCCCGGCGCCGTATTGATCTCCAGCACAAACGGGCGTCCCTTCGGCGTAATACGGAAATCCACCCGAGCCGCCCCTTCGCAACCCAGCACCTCATAGGTACGCAACGCCAACGCGCGAATCTGCTTGGTCACCGCCGCCGTTAACGGTGCGGGACAGAGATACTGCGTTTTCCCCTTTTCATACTTCGCGGCGAAATCGTAGAATCCACCAGGTGCCACAATCTCCACAGCGGGAAGCACCAAGGGCGCCGCATGCTGCCGCCCGATGATTGACACCGTGACCTCATGCCCAGGGATATAAGCCTCGACCATCGCATCCGTATCGTAGCGATGAGCCAACGCCAAGGCCTCACGCCACTGAGCCGGCTTCCGAACGATGGTGACGCCGATGGTGGAGCCCTGCGACGCAGGCTTGACCACGACGGGCCAGCGCAACTTCGCCGTCCGCAACAGGGTCGCACTGGACACCTTCGTCCCTCGCTTCACGACGGTGCCACCAGGCACAGGAATACCCGCCGAGGCCAAGAGTGTTTTTGTCGTCACTTTATGCATGCCAACCGCACTGGCCTGGATACCGGACCCGGTATAAGGGATGCCTAGCGTTTCCAAAAATCCTTGGATTGCGCCATCCTCTCCGCCTGGGCCATGTAAGGCGAGAAAGGCCACCGCAATCTTCTGATCGTACAGATCCTGAGAGAGAGTCGGACCGACATCGATGGCCACGGCATCATACCCACGGCGCACCAGCGACCGATGCACCGCGGTGCCGGTCCTGAGCGACACCTCGCGCTCGGCCGATTGCCCGCCCATCAGCACCCCGATGCGGGCACGCGTGAGAAGGGGCCGTTCTGTCAGTCGAGGCTGGCTCATCTCGCTACGTCGCTCCTACAATTTTGAGTTCAAGCTCTAACCGCACACCAGCCCGACGACGTATGGTGCTGCGGACCTTTTTAATCAGTGCCATCACGTCCGCCGCGCGCGCCTGCCCCCGGTTCACCATAAAGTTGGCATGTTTCAAGGACACTTCTGCATCGCCGACGCACGCCCCCTTGAGACCGGTCGCCTCGATCAATCGGCCGGCAGAATCGTTCGGAGGATTTTTGAAGACACAACCGGCGCTCGGCATCGCCAACGGCTGCGTGTCTCGCCGGTAATGAAGGTAGTCCTTGACCACTTTCTCGATCTCCGCACGAACCCCTTGCTTCAACTGCAGCCATACCCCGATGACGATGCCTCGTGGCAGCAGGGCCTTGCGATACTCGAACGTCACCTGCGCTGCGTCCAGATCCACGATCTGGCCTTTCAGATTCACCATCCGAACGGCCTTCACCGAATCCTTCATCTCCCCGAGCTTCGTCCCGGCATTCATCACCACACAACCGGCCACAGTCCCCGGAATTCCCGCCGCCCATTCCAGGCCCGCGAGGGAGTGGCGGATGGCGTAGGCAATCAACGTCGGCATCCCGACACCCCCATCGGAATACAGAACGGCCCCCGACTCTTCTTTGATCGTCCGCAACCGCACCAGACTGACCACGATGCCTCTGATGCCCCCATCCCGAATGAGCACATTCGTTCCGCCCAAGACAAACAGAGGGACCTTGCGCGCGCGCGCTTGCCGGACCACCAGACAGACATCTTCAATATCAGCCGGCTCCACCACGACATCCGCAGGCCCTCCGATTTTGAAGGACGTGTACTCTCGCAACGGGGCCTGGAAGGACACAGATCCCCGAACACCTGCCACCGCGGCCCGCACATCTGCCTGCGTAAATCTCGCAGGGACGCTCGTTGTTGTCGTGACATGCTGACTGCCTCGCTTCATAACATCATGCTGTGGGGGTCAAACGGGCCAAGAGGCCAAGCCCCGTCTTCCAAATATCCCCCGCCCCTAGCGTAATGACGAGGTCCCCGGATTTCAGATGGGGCAATACCTGATCGACCAACGTATCTTTCTGTTCCACAAAGGTCACAGAGGGATGGCCGGCGGCACGAACGATCTCCGCCAGCTTCGCTCC